>NZ_JBFUFC010000023.1:0-31879 GCF_056403635.1 Microbacterium sp. P2_F9
CACCGATAGCCGCTCGGAGAGGTCCACGGGGCGGGGCGTCGCATCGGCGCCCTGCCCCTTCCGTGCTCGCGCGCAGAACCGAGGTGTAGCGTCGAGACTCCGGGGGAGGCTTCTGCCCCGGGCATGGAACGAGGCCGGACGATGACCGCTGCTGGACTGACTCTCGGTGTGATCGGCACCTCGCGCAAGCCCGAAGAACGGCGGGTTCCGATCCACCCCGGCCACTTCGAACGGCTCCCGGAACGCCTGCGCCGGCGGGTGATCGTCGAGGAAGGGTACGCGGAGCGCTTCGGCATCGAGGATGCCGACATCCTTCCGTTCGTCGGGCGTTTCGCGCCCCGCGACGAGGTGATCGCGGCATCCGATGTGGTGCTCCTGCCCAAGCCTCAGCTCGAAGACCTGCAGGACCTCCGTGACGGCCAGGTGCTGTGGGGCTGGCCGCACCTGGTGCAGGACGAACGGATGACGCAGCTCGCGATCGACAAGCGGCTCACGGTCATCGCGTTCGAGGCGATGAACCACTGGGCCAAGGACGGCGGGTTCGGCCTGCACGTGTTCCACAAGAACAACGAGCTGGCGGGGTACTGCTCTGTGCTGCACGCGCTCGAGCTCTGCGGCTCGACGGGGGACTACGGCCGCCGGCTCACGGCGGTCGTGATCGGATTCGGCGCGACTGCGCGCGGCGCGGTGACCGCGCTCCGCGCACACGGCGTGCACGATGTGCGGGTGCTGACCAACCGGCGGACCGCGTCGGTGGCCGCGCCGATCCACGCGGCGCGCATCATCCAGTTCGACCACGACGATGAGCCGTATCTCAGCGAAGTCATCACCGACGAGGGCAGGGCGCCGCTCGCACCGTTCCTCGCCGAGAGCGACATCGTCGTGAACTGCACGCTGCAGGATCCGAACAGTCCGCTGCTCTACCTCCGCGAGACCGATCTCGACGCCTTCCGTCCCGGCAGCCTCATCGTCGACGTCTCGTGCGACGAGGGTATGGGCTTCGAGTGGGCCCGGCCCACGTCCTTCGCGGAGCCCATGTTCACCGTCGGACGGACGATCAACTACTACGGCGTGGACCACAGCCCCTCGTACCTGTGGAACTCGGCGAGCTGGGAGATCAGCGAAGCGCTGCTCGGCTTCATCCCGACCGTGATGGGCGGACCGGGCGCATGGGCGAAGGACGAGACGATCCGGCGGGCGACCGAGATCTCGGACGGTGTGGTCCTGAACCCCGCGATCCTGGAGTTCCAATCCCGCGATTCGGCCTTTCCGCATCTGGCCGGAATATCCTGACAGGCGCCGCGTTACACGAGATACATTCACTTGCATGGAAATCGGATGCCGCAGCATCCGGAGAGCGAGAAGAGATCGTGAGCGAGAACACCACCTGGTCCGGGATGCAGTTCGGCGTGATGAGCGTCAGCGACATCACCGAGGATCCCACCACCGGCAGGACACCCAGCGAAGCGGAGAAGATCCGCAACGCTGTCATCATCGCCAAGCACGTCGAGGACGTGGGCATGGATGTCTACGCGCTCGGAGAGCACCACAATCCGCCGTTCTGGTCGTCATCGCCCACGACCACGCTCGCCTACATCGCGGCCCAGACCGAGCGCCTCGTGCTCTCTACCGCCACGACGCTCATCACGACGAACGACCCGGTCAAGATCGCCGAGGACTTCGCGATGCTCCAGCACCTCGCCGGCGGCCGGGCGGACCTCATGCTCGGCCGCGGCAACACCGGCCCGGTCTACCCGTGGTTCGGCCAGGACATCCGTCAGGGCCTGCCGCTCGCCATCGAGCACTACAACCTGCTGCACCGACTGTGGCGCGAGGACGTCGTCGACTGGGAGGGTCAGTTCCGCACGCCGCTGCAGGGATTCACGTCCACGCCTCGTCCGCTGGACGGCGTCGCACCGTTCGTCTGGCACGGCTCGATCCGCACCCCCGAGGTGGCCGAGCAGGCCGCGTACTACGGTGACGGCTTCTTCGCGAACAACATCTTCTGGCCCAAGGAGCACTACCAGCGCCTCATCGCCCTCTATCGCCAGCGCTACGCGCACTACGGGCACGGCACGCCCGAGCAGGCGATCGTCGGACTGGGCGGTCAGGTGTTCATGGCGGCCAAGTCGCAGGACGCGGTCACCCAGTTCCGGCCCTACTTCGACAACGCTCCGGTCTACGGCCATGGCCCGTCGCTCGAGGACTTCACCGAGATGACCCCGCTCACCGTCGGCTCGCCGCAGCAGGTCATCGACCGCTACGCCGGCATGCGCGAGCACTTCGGCGACTACCAGCGGCAGCTGTTCCTCATCGATCACGCCGGACTTCCGCTGAAGACGGTGCTCGAACAGCTCGACATCCTGGGTGGCGAAGTGGTTCCGGTGCTCCGCAAGGAGCTGGCGAAGAACCGTCCCGCAGAGGTGCCGGATGCGCCGACCCACGCGGGTCTCGTGCGTGCCGCCTACGGCGACGAGGCCCCGCGGGTCGCCGTCCCGAACGCGAACCGTGGTGACAATCTCGCCGGCGACACGCCCTACCGCGACACTCCGGCCAAGGCCGGCGTCGCGTTCGGTGCCGCCGCAACCCGGACAGGAGCTTGAGATGACCTCGCAGCGCCGCATCGCCGTGATCTCGGCGGGGCTCTCCAACCCCTCTTCGACACGGATGCTCGCCGATCGGCTCGCGGCCTCCGCCGTCAAGCAGCTCGCCGAGCGCGGGATCGAGACCGAGGTCGACGTGTTCGAGCTGCGCGACTACGCGCACGACATCACCAACAACCTCCTCACCGGCTTCGCGCCGCCGGCGCTGGAGTCGATGATCGACGCGGTCGTCTCGGCTGACGCGATCATCGCGGTGACGCCGATCTTCTCGACGAGCTATTCGGGGCTGTTCAAGTCGTTCATCGACGTGCTCGACCCCGACGCGCTCACCGGCAAGCCCGTCCTCATCGGGGCGAATGCGGGCACGGCCCGCCACTCGCTGGCGATCGACTACGCGATCCGGCCGCTGTTCGCCTACCTGCACGCCGAGGCCGTCGCCACGGGTGTGTTCGCAGCCTCGAGCGACTGGGGCGGCTCGGCCGACCGCGTCGCCCCGCTCAGCGAACGCGTCGACCGCGGTGCCCGCGAACTCGCCGAAGCGGTGGCGCGGCGCGAGCCCGTCGCCGGCAGCGATCCGTTCGACCCGGCGAACTACCTCGGCGAGGGCCGCTCGTTCGGCCACCTCCTCGGCGGTCTCGCGGGGGAGTAGTCGTCGTCCGCTCCTCGTCTCGGGTGCATGGGCCCGAGGCGAGGAGGGACGCGAATAGGGTTCAAGAGTGACCGCTGACGAAGCATCCTTGGACCGACTTCCCGAGCGCCGCGGCATCCCGGGCGCCGATCTCCCCGACGCCCGCGGCCGCACCGGGCTCGACCGGACGGGCCTGGATCTCGACCGCAACCCGCGGGTGCGGGTGCGCGACGTGGAGCTGCTCGCGAGCGGGTGGCACGTCCTGCGCCGCACGACCCTCGACTACCAGGACGACGCCGGCGCGTGGTCCACGCAGCAGCGCGAGACCTACGATCGCGGCAATGGGGCGACCGTGCTGCTCTACGACGCGGCCAGGCGCGTGGTGCTGCTCACCCGGCAGTTCCGCTTCCCGGTCTATGTGAACGACCATCCCGACGGCATGCTGATCGAGACGGCAGCTGGTCTGCTCGACGACGACGACCCGGAGACCGCGATCCGCCGGGAGGCGGCCGAAGAGACCGGCGTGCAGGTCGGCGAGCTGCAGCACGTCTTCGACGTGTACATGAGTCCCGGGTCGGTCACCGAGCGGCTGCACTTCTATGCCGCGCCCTACACGCCGGCGGAGCGCACGGCCGCGGGCGGCGGACTCGCCGATGAGGGCGAGGAGATCGACGTGCTCGAACTCGACATCGACACTGCGCTCGCCATGATCCGCGACGGCCGGATCGCCGACGCGAAGACGATCATGCTGCTGCAGTGGGCCGTCCTCGATGGCCCGTTCGCGCGCTGACTGCTAGCATCCGGGAAAGTTCGGGCGAACGATTCCTGGGGGTAGCCGTGGCCCTGATCAACGTTGCGCGCCGTCGTGGTGCATGGCCGGCGCTCATCGTCGGCGTGGTCGCAGCGCTCGCGCTGGCCGCGTGCTCGAACGGGCAGCCGGTCGCAGCCCCTGCCGAGAGCGCGTCCCCGCCGCCCGCTGAAGCGGTGCCCGGCTGGCCATCCGCGATCGCCGCAATCGGCCACTCGGGGCTCACCGGCTACGACAGCGCAGCCCCTGGCGTGGATGCCCGGAGCAATTCCTGGGCGACCGGAGACAGTCCCGAGGTGAACAGCGTTTACCTGCGTATCCTCGCGGAGAACCCCGCGGTCGAAGGTCACGCGGTGAACGTCGCCGTGGACGGCTCCAACGTCAACGGATTGCTGGGCCAGGCGAAGCTGATCGTGGGGGAGGATCCGAAGCTGGAGCTCGTCCTCATCCAATCGATCGACAACGACATGCAGTGCGATGGGACCGACGAACAGCACCTGCCCGTCTACCGGGATGGCCTTGTGAAGGTCATGGACGTGCTCTCGGCGGGGCTGCCGGACGCGACCATCCTCTTCGTGTCGCAATGGGCATCGGTCGAGGAGTACACCGCGGCGGCGATGGCGGTCGACCCCGCGCGCATCGCGGGAACCGGCCTGTGCGATGTCGTCGACCCCGCCACCCTCGAAGTCGTGCCCGAGAAGGTCGCGGGTTTGCAGCAGCTCGTCGATTCGTACTTCAACACGGTCGTCGAGGTGTGCAGCGCGTACGCGCACTGCATCACCGATGAGGGGGCGATGCAGGCGATGCAGCTCGATCCCGTAGACCTGACGCCGGATTTCAGCCACCTGAGGCCGAGCGGACACGCCAAGATGGCCGAGATCGCGTGGGATGCGCTCTACCCGAACTGAGTCGGCAGAGTCAGCTCAGGTCTGCGCCTCACAGGCGGATCAGCGACGGGTCGGTCAGCTCCACCCACGCCGAGCCGGCGACTGACACCGTTTCACTGAGCACGTCGGCCGCGACCAGCGGACCCAAGTCGATGCCGGCCAGCTCGCCGATGTCGGCGATCGGCACTTGGAAGGTGCGGAAGCCCCCGAGCGGCGCGACCCCGACGACTCCCTCGGTGGTGTCGATGAGCTCGCTCTGGTCCAGGAGGAAACCTGCCGCGGCGAGCTCACCGGCATCGTCGGTCCACGCCGCGACCTTCCAGAATCGCAGGGGGATCCGGATGCCGCGATACGGCGGGTCGTCCGCTCCGAGAACAGGAGCGGTGAAGACCGAGACGCGCAGGTCGGCGGCATCCGCCCACTGCAGGACGTGGTTCTCCAGGCCCACCCAGAGCTCCTCGGACTGATTGAACACCGCCGCCTGCGGCGCGGCGTTCGGGTACACGAACGTCGCCTCGGTCGCGGCCTTCGCCTCGGCGATGGTGCCCCAGCCGGGATCGCGGCGACGGACGAGGTGCCCGCGGTCGAAGTCGTTGGCGGCGTAGACGGCCGGGCCCGTCTGCGCGCTCGGCGGCACGCGCGGGTCGAGCTCCCAGTCTCCGGTGCGCTCGAGATCGTGGAGCCGGGCGCCGTCGATGTTGACGCCGGTCACCGCGGCGAGGCGTCTGGAGGTGTCCAGGCTGACCGAGAAGTGCGGGTAGGCGAGGGCGACGGTCTCGGTGTCGGCGAGGGCCACGGGCAGCGGCACCGGCACCGTCAGGAACGCCGGGTCGTAGCCGATGGCGACGGATGCCGCGTCCAGGGGATTCATGCCCCCATCATGTCGCGGCATCCGATCCATCTCGGCCGCTCAGGATCAGCCGCTCTTGCGGCGGAACTCGCGCTTCTGCGACGCCGGACCGTGCGAGCTGTGCACGACCGAGTCGCCGTCGAGGTGCGCCTCGCCGTCCCGGCTCTGCGCGTTCTTCTTGTCGAGCGCCTCTTTGAACTTGCGCTTCATGTCGTCGGTTGCGGCGCCGGTCGGCTTGTCATCGGTGCTCATGCCTCCACCCTACGCAGAGCGCGCGCCACTGTCATGCGGGCATCGGCGCCCTCGCGGCCGCAGAGGGGTGCCCTCACAGGGGTTCAGGGGCGCCTCACTGGTAGGCTTGGTCAGGTTGCCTCTCGGCATCCGCTCAATTCAAAATGAGCTCATGGAGCAGGCCGGCAGAAAAGCTGGTCCCCTGTGGTGGGTTCCCCGGACGATTCGCGTCGGGTGATCTTCTACTGGTGGCCAGCGCAGGCGGCACACGCGGTTTCGTTCGCGCGCCCATATCTGCCTGTTCCTGCTCCTTCGTGAATGCTCGCGCGCCATACGGGCGGGCGAGCTAAAACAAAGAAGGAGAGACCTCTTGGAAGGTCCTGAAATCACCGCCACGGAAGCCGTCCTCGACAATGGACGCTTCGGCACCCGCACCATCCGGTTCGAAACCGGTCGTCTCGCGCAGCAGGCACAGGGTGCCGTCGCCGCGTACCTCGACGAGGAGACGATGCTCCTCTCGGCCACCAGCGCCGGAAAGTCCCCGCGAGAAGGCTTCGACTTCTTCCCGCTGACCGTCGACGTCGAAGAGCGTTCGTACGCCGCCGGCAAGATCCCCGGCTCGTTCTTCCGCCGCGAAGGTCGCCCGTCGACCGAGGCGATCCTCGTCTGCCGTCTGATCGACCGGCCGCTGCGCCCGTCGTTCGTCGACGGTCTCCGCAACGAGGTCCAGATCGTCGTCACCGTCCTCTCGATCGCTCCCGGCGAGTTCTACGACGCGCTGGCCATCAACGCGGCCTCGCTGTCGACCCAGATCTCGGGTCTGCCCTTCTCGGGTCCGATCGCCGGCGTCCGCCTGGCACTCGTGCCCGGACACGGTGAGCACGCCGACCAGTGGGTCGCGTTCCCGACCGCGAAGGTCCTCGAAGACGCCGTGTTCGACCTCATCGTCGCCGGCCGCGTCGTCACCGACGCGAACGGCAACCAGGATGTCGCGATCATGATGGTCGAGGCTGAGGCCACCGAGGGTTCGTGGAACCTCATCAAGTCGGGCGCCGTCAAGCCCAGCGAGGCCGTCGTCGCGCAGGGTCTCGAGGCCTCGAAGCCCTTCCTCAAGCAGCTCGTCGAGGCTCAGGCTCAGCTTGCAAGCACCGCTGCCAAGGAGATCAAGTCCTTCCCGGTCTTCCTGCCGTACAGCCAGGAGACCTACGACTTCGTCGCGGGCCGCGCCTACGACGAGCTCAAGGGCATCTACCAGATCGCCGAGAAGGTCGCGCGCAACGACGCTGATGACGCACTGAAGGACCGCGTCAAGGGCGAGCTGCTCGCCGCAGTCGAGTCGGGCGAGCTCCCCGCGGTTGCGACCACGGAGTTCTCGGCCGCCTACAAGTCGGTCACCAAGAAGATCGTCCGCGGACGCATCCTGACCGAGGGCGTCCGTATGGACGGCCGCGGCCTGGCCGACATCCGTCCGCTCGACGCCGAGGTGCAGGTCATCCCGCGCGTTCACGGTTCGGCGATCTTCCAGCGCGGTGAGACCCAGATCCTGGGCGTCACGACGCTGAACATGCTCAAGATGGAGCAGCAGATCGACTCGCTGTCGCCGATCACGAAGAAGCGGTACCTGCACCACTACAACTTCCCGCCCTACTCGACCGGTGAGACCGGCCGTGTCGGCAGCCCGAAGCGTCGCGAGATCGGGCACGGCTTCCTCGCCGAGCGCGCCCTCGCGCCGGTGCTTCCGTCCCGCGAGKAGTTCCCGTACGCCATCCGCCAGGTCTCCGAGGCGCTGAGCTCCAATGGCTCGACGTCGATGGGCTCGGTCTGCGCGTCCACCCTCTCGCTGCTCAACGCCGGCGTGCCGCTGCGCGCACCGGTCGCCGGTATCGCGATGGGTCTCGTCTCCGACGAGGTCGACGGCCAGACTCGCTACGCGGCGCTCACCGACATCCTCGGTGCAGAAGACGCACTCGGCGACATGGACTTCAAGGTCGCCGGCACCAGCGAGTTCGTCACCGCGATCCAGCTCGACACGAAGCTCGACGGCATCCCGTCGTCGGTGCTGACCGCCGCGCTGCAGCAGGCCTACGACGCCCGCATCACGATCCTCGGTGTGCTGAACGCCGCGATCGACGGTCCGGACGAGATGGCCCCGACCGCACCGCGCGTGATCAGCGTGCAGATCCCGGTCGACAAGATCGGCGAGCTCATCGGGCCCAAGGGCAAGACGATCAACGCGATCCAGGACGAGACCGGCGCCGACATCTCCATCGAGGAGGACGGCACCGTCTACATCGGCGCCGTCGACGGACCGTCGGCCGAGGCCGCTCGTGCCCAGGTCAACGCGATCGCCAACCCCACCAACCCGGAGGTCGGCGAGCAGTTCCTCGGCACCGTGGTGAAGATCGCGACGTTCGGCGCGTTCATCTCGCTGCTCCCCGGCAAGGACGGACTGCTGCACGTCAGCGAGGTCCGCAAGCTCGCCGGCGGCAAGCGCGTGGAGAACGTCGAAGACGTGCTCAACGTCGGCCAGAAGATCCTCGTGAAGATCACGAAGATCGACGACCGCGGCAAGCTGTCGCTCGAGCCCGTCACCGACGAGCCGGCCGACCAGGAAGGTCGCGCAGCGGCCAACCCCGGCCCCGAGGCGCCGGCCGAAGGCTGATCCGCCGAGTCCGACCGTTGTCCGGATGCCCGTTTCCTCCTCGGAGGGAGCGGGCATCCGCTTTTCTGCCGGATGTCAGCTGATCGGGGGACAGATTGCGCAAACACGGCCCGCCGTGATGAAAGCGTTATGCAATGTTTACCGACAGGACGCCTCAATGACCGGTGGGTTGTCCGGACTGTCTTACCCTTCTAAGTACCGCGCCGGGGGGTGCGGACGGATCGCGAGGCACTCCGAGGGAGTCGCCGTCGCGGGGGGTGACACATGGCTTTCTTCGGCGTTGGCTCACAGGTGTCTTCGACGAGCCATCCCGTCACGCCCCGAAACCCCGCTCCCGCGCACCCGTCGGCGCCGATTCCGATCCAGGGCGCGCCGATCGGTTCCCACGTGAGGGTGTCGCTGGGCGAGGGCGGTCCCGAGGTCTTCCCGCTGATCCTCGGCGGCGCGGAATTCGGCTGGAACGTCGATCTCGAGTCGAGCCACGACATCCTCGATGCGTACGTCGAGCTCGGCGGCAACGCCGTGCACACGGCGGACAGCTTCGCGGGCGGCCGCAGCGAGCACATCATCGGGCAATGGCTGCGCTCACGCGGGCTGCGTGACGAGATCGTCCTCGGCGTCCGGGTCGGCGGCCACCCTGACAACCCCGGCCTCGGCCCGGTCAACCTGGTGCGCGCGGTCGAGGCATCCCTCACGCGCCTGGGCACCGATCGCATCGACGTGCTCTACCTCGACGCCACCACCGATTCGGCCGCGGCGCTCGAAGACACCCTCGCGACTGCGGAGTGGCTCGTCGAGGCCGGCAAGGCGCAGACCCTCGGTGCGGTGGGCTACACCGCCGCGCAGCTCGTCGAGGCGCGGATCTTCGCGTCCGCCGGGTACCCCCGGATCACCGTGCTCGACGTGCCGTTCAACGTGCTTCGCCGCCACGAGTTCGACCCCGACCTCCGGCTCGTCGCCGGGGCGCAGGGCATGGCGGTCACGCCTTCGCACGCGCTCGAGCACGGCTTCCTGGCGKGGCGGCACCGCACGCGGCTGAGGGGGAGCCTCTCGGTGCGCGGCGCGCAGCTCGCCGCGAGCCTGAATCGCCGCGGCACCCGCACGCTGCGCGCGCTCGATGCCGTCGGTGCCGAACTGGGTGTGCCGGATGCCGCGATCGCCGTCGCCTGGCTGCTCGCACAGCGACTGGTGAGCGCACCGATCGTCAACGCATTCGCACCGCAGCACATCGAGGAGCTCATCCAGGGCGTCGGCGTGCGGCTGAGCCGGGCTCAGCTCGCCGACATCGCTCGGGCCGCCGAGTAGCACCGCTGCGCGGGGCTCCGCTCGGGGCGCGCACCCCGTGACGTAGGGTGGATGAGTGCCCTCGGGCATCCGACCCTCCCCGACGAAGCGAGCTGGATTGACGCATTACATCTATCTCGTGCGGCATGGCGAGCATCAGGACGCGGAGTACGGCCTGGTCGATGGGCCGCTTTCTCCGCGGGGTCGGCGTCAGGCGTCGCTGCTCGCGGATCGGCTGTCGGGTGTACCCCTCGACGCGGTCTGGCACTCGCCGCTCGAGCGAGCCGCGCAGACGGCGCGGGCCGTCGCCGATCGCCTCCCCTCGGTGAATCCCGAGCCGACGGCGCTGCTCTTCGACTGCGTGCCCAGCGGCATGACCGCGGCCACTCCGGCGGCGTTCGAGCCCTTCTTCGGCTCCGTGACCGAGGCCGAGATCGAGGCAGGCGCCGCCCAGATGGCGGACGCCGTCAGCGAGTTCCTGGTGCGCAAGCCCGGCGACGTCCATGAGCTGCTCATCACCCACAACTTCGTGATCGGCTGGTTCGTCCGCGAGGTGCTGCAGGCGCCGGAGTGGCGCTGGATGACCCTCAATCAGGCGCACTGCGGCCTCACCGTCATCGCCCAGAAGCAGGGCCGCCCGTGGACGCTCGTGTCGCACAACGACCTCGCGCATCTCCCGGTCGAGCTGCGCACCGGCCTGCCCGACAGCTACCCGGTCTAGAGTCGCAGCCCGTACCAGCGCGTGGCGTTGGGGTTGTCGTTGTACGGGGCGATCGGGGCGAACCCCGCTCCGGCGTACAGCCCCGCCGCCGCCTCGAGACTGTGGTGGGTGTCGAGCACGACCTCGGCGCCTCCCGCATCGCGGGCATGCCGGATGAGCTCCGCGAGCAGCAGCCTTCCCCAGCCGCGTCCGCGCGTGACCGGGGCCAGGTAGAGGTGCTTCACCTCGAATCGGGGCCCGCGCGGTCCGTCGGCGATCGGTCGGATGCCGCCGCAGCCGACGGCTGCCTGCCCGTCGTACGCGACCAGGAACGCACCGGGAGGATCGAAGGTCCCGGATGCCGGGAACGCGGTCGTGTAGGTGCCGCCTGGGAACGCCTCTCGGCGCATCGCGAAGTAATCGGCGAGAAGGTTCTGGGACACCGGGTCGTCGACGGGAAGCTCACGGAGTTCGGGCATCGCCTCGAGCGTAGCGGGCGGGCGCGGGCGTCTACGCTGGATCCATGACGACGCGCGTTGCCATTGTGGGCGGAACAGGCAAGCTCGGCGGGATCCTCCGTGAGGTGGTCCAGGCAGAAGATGGCTACGAGGTCGTGGCGGTGCTCTCATCCCGGTCTCCGCTCTCCGATCTCGACGGTGCCGACCTCGTCATCGACGCGTCGACTCCGGCGATCTCGATCGACGTCGTCCGGGCGGCGATCGAACGAGGGCAGAACATCCTCGTCGGCACGTCCGGCTGGTCGGCCGAGCGGATCGCCCTGGTGCGTCCCCTCGTCGCGGCGGCCGGCACGGGCGCGGTGTTCATCCCGAACTTCTCGATCGGCTCGGTGATCGGCAGCGCACTCGCCGCCGCGGCGGCGAGGTTCTTMCCCTCGATCGAGATCGTCGAGGCCCACCGTGAGACCAAGGTCGATTCGCCGAGCGGCACCGCGGTGCGCACCGCAGAGCTGATCGCCGCTGCCCGCCTCGATGCGGGCCCGGTCGAGTCGCCGCACGTCGACCAGCGCGCCCGGGGACAGCAGGTCGCGAGCGTCCCCATCCACTCCCTGCGCCGACCGGGTGTCGTCGCCCGTCAGGACGCGATCCTATCCGGGCCGGGGGAGTCGCTCACCATCACCCATGACACCGTCGAGCCCGCGCTCGCGTACGGTCCAGGCATCCGGATCGCCCTCCCTGCCGCGCGCGACGCTCGCGGCGTGATCGTGGGCCTCGACAGCTTCCTCGACATCGGACTGCGCGTGCCGGGAGCGGGCGCGCTCAGCGACAGCCCCGTCGAGGAGCAGGGCGTGCCGGGCCAGGTGGCCCGCGTCACCGGCGCATGAGCGCGCGCATCGGCGTCGCGGTCATGGCCGCGCTGCTCGCGCTGTACATCGTGCTCGTGGCCGAGCGCGCGTG
Organism: Microbacterium sp. P2_F9; assembly: GCF_056403635.1. Lineage (NCBI taxonomy): Bacteria > Bacillati > Actinomycetota > Actinomycetes > Micrococcales > Microbacteriaceae > Microbacterium > Microbacterium sp. P2_F9. The sequence continues at coordinate 12,069 of NZ_JBFUFC010000023.1, forward strand.
GCTGCTGCTGTCGAGCGGCAACCCGGTCGGCGTCGCGATGGGCGCCGCCCTCGTCGTGCTGCCCGTGATCGCGGTCTGGGCGCTCGGTCGGGAGCTGTGGTTCGGCGTCCGCGCCGATAGTCTCGGTCGTCGACTCGGCGCCGAGGGTGGGCTCCCCGCGGAGGAGGTCGGGCTCCGGCCCAGCGGGCGCGTGCTGCGCGACGACGCGGATGCCGCGTTCCCCGCGTACCGCGCCGCCGTCGAGGCCGCGCCTGACGATTGGCGGGCCTGGTACCGGCTCGGCATGGCCTACGACGCCGCCGGTGACCGCCGCCGCGCGCGTGCCGCGGTCCGCACCGCCATAAAGCTCGAGTCCGCGGCGCCCCCCGCCGCCTGACGAGCCGGCGCAGGCGCGCGAGCCGCTATGGCCCGTACCCAACTGCGGGTCTCGTGCCCGACACGCACGGGACGGATGCCGCGTGCCCGGCGTGTCGGCGAGGAGCCCCGCAGTTGGGCACGCCGGGCCACCCCGCCTGCCGCGCGTGTCTAGTCGGAGGGCGCCGGGACGGCGGCGCGGACGGCATCCTCCACCGTGGGGTGGGTGAAGGTGAAGCCGGAGTCCGCCAGCACGGTCGGGGCCACATCCATGTCCGCGGTGAGGAGCGCCTCGGTCGCGTCCGAGCCGAGGACGAGTCGCATTCCCCAGACCGGCGCGCGCAGGAGGAAGGGGCGGTTCATGCGAACGGCCAGTGCGAAGCCGAGATCGTTGGCGGTCGCGCGCGTCGGACCGGTCAGATTCACCGGGCCCGCGACATCCGTCTCGATCACATGCCGGATCGCCCTGACCTCGTCGTCGAGCGAGATCCAGGGCCACACCTGGGTGCCGCGGCCGATCGGGCCGCTCAGCCCGAAGCGGGTCAGCAGCATGAGCGGCTTGAGCACCCCCTGCGCGTGCACGATCGGAGCGGTGCGCAGCAGGGCGACTCGGGCGTGCGGGCCCGCCGCGAGTGCCGCGGACTCCCATTCGCCGCACAGGTCGGCGAGGAAGGTCCCGCCGCGCGGGGAGTCCTCGGTCAGCCGCACTCCGGGGCTCGAGCCGTAGTAGCCGACTGCGGATGCCGAGATGAGTGCGGGCGCCGCGGCCCCGAGTGCCTTGACGGCCGCAGCGAGCTCCTGGGTGGGCGTCAGGCGCGACCAGAGCAGGGTGCGCTGGTAGCTCGACGTCCAGGGGAAGCGCCCGATGCTCGCCCCGTTCAGGCCGACGACCGCGTCGGCCCCCTCCAGGAGCTTCGGATCGAGCGGTGCCGCCCCGGTCAGCCACTCGATCTCATCCGGCGTCTGCGGGGCTCGCCGCACGAGCGTCGACACGCGCACGCCGTCGTCGCGCAGGCTTTCTGTGAGCGCCGATCCGATCAGGCCCGAAGCCCCGGCGACCACGACGTGTCGTAGTCGCCGGGATTCGGAGGCTTCAGGCAAGCGTCGCCTCGAGGGTGATCTCGATCGCGAGGGCCTGCGAGACCGGGCAGCCGGACTTCGCCTCGGCGGCGATCCGGTCGAAGTCGGCGGCCTCGAGGCCCGGGACGACGGCGTTCACGTTCAGGTGGCTGCCGGTGATGCCCGTGCCGGGGATGAAGGTGACGGATGCCGTGGTCTCGATGCTCGTCGGGGGAGTGCCGTTCTGCGCCAGGGCGAGCGAAAGCGCCATGCTGAAGCAGGACGAGTGGGCCGCGGCGAGGAGCTCCTCCGGAGTGGTGACCGAGGTCGAGCCTTCGCTGCGTGCCTTCCAGTTGACCGCGAAGGGTCCCTGGTTGGAGCTCTCCAGGGCGACGCTGCCGCCGCCTTCGAACAGCCCGCCGCTCCACGTGGTGGTGGCTTCGCTCGTCACGCTCATCTTGATCTCCTGTCGACGTCCGACGCCGGCACGGCGCCCGCGGTCAGCCTAACCGCGCCGCCGTTCCGATGGAACGCGGACGGCCCGGAGATGTGCGGCGGTCAGGCGGTGACGGCGGTCTTGCGGCCGATGAGACCGAACCGCTGCAGCACCAGGTAGAGCTGGCAGCCGAGGCAGAGGCCGAAGACCGCGTTCAGGAACGCAGCCATGAAGGCGAGGGCCGCAGCGATCGGCAGCGCCCACGGCACTCCCGCGAGCTGCAGGATGAGGCCCAGGGCGGCGACGAACAGGCCGACGCCCTGCGCGAAGCGGGGCGGGCGCGGGTCTTCGAGTTCGGTCGGCTTGGCCAGTCGGGGCTGCACGAGCTTGCGGTAGAGCACACCCCACGGTGCGGTGCGCGGCGAGAGCACGCCCCACAGGAACAGCAGCGCGGTGACGAGCAGGAGGAGGAACGCCGGGTCGAGGATCCGCTCGGCGAGCGTCGCCGCCGGCAGCGCCCAGGCACCGGACGCGTCCTGGGCGGTCGACAGACCCGTCAACCCCAGGAGGACGTCGATCAGCAGGAGCAGGGAGGTGATTCCGGCGGCGAAGCGCGGTCCGCGCGGATCGATTCCCTGCGGCGCCTTGTGCGCGACGGCCTGCTCAGACATTGGCGGTCTCTCCGGTGAGTCGGGTCAGTTCGAGTTCGAGGACTTCCCGGTTCGGCACGCCGCCGAACCGAGTCTGGACGATGCCGTCGCTGTCGAGGATCAGGGTCGTGGGGGTCTGCATCACGTGGAAGTGCTTCGCGATATCCGGGCGATGCGTCAGGTCGATGTCGAGGTGCCGAACGCCGGGGCGGGCGTCCGCGACCGCGGCGAGGGTGCGGTGCACCCCGGGACAGCGCGCGCACAGCTCGGTGCTGAACTGCAGCAGCGTCGCCTCCTCGCCGAGCGAATCGGCGCCCAGACGCTCGGGCTCCACGACCTCGTGGGGGATGTCGCGCTGGGGTCGGCTCTGCCGCCATTTGAGGGTCACGCCGAGTCCCACCGTCGCCACGAGGAGCACGGTGAGCACGAGGAGCGCTCCCACAACAGTCACAGCAGATCAGCGTATCGGGTTTCACCTGGGCAAAACCCGGGCGGAGTCACTGTGACGGCTCGACGTAACAATCGAACTGGGTAGGGTGGCAGTCGTGAGCGCCGCAGCAGCCCCAGAGATCGAGTTCCGCAGCGACATGACGGTCGAGCTGGTGCGGGCCAGTGCCGCCGACGCCGACGTCCTGTTCGCGGCGCGCGTGTCCACCCAGGGCGAGCAGACGCTCGGCGAGGCGATCGGTGCAGGCACCGCGTCCGAGGGGCGCGACCGCGGGCTCATCAACTATCTGATGCGCGACCGCCACGGCTCGCCGTTCGAGCACAACTCGATGACGTTCTACGTCCAGGCGCCGATCTTCGTGTTCCGCGAGTTCATGCGCCATCGCATCGCCTCGTACAACGAAGAATCGGGCCGCTACCGCGAGCTGCGTCCGGTGTTCTATGTGCCCGCCCGCGAGCGCAATCTCCTCCAGGTCGGCAAGCCGGGCGCGTACGACTTCCTGCCGGGCACCGACGAGCAGTTCGAGCTCGTCGACAGCGCGACCCGCGAGGCATCCGTCCATGCCTTCGAGGCGTATCAGCGGATGCTGGCAGCCGGCGTCGCCCGTGAAGTCGCTCGCATCGTGCTCCCGCTGAACATCTACTCCTCGATGTACGTCACGCTCAATGCGCGGTCGCTGATGAACTTCCTCTCGCTGCGCACGAAGGTCGAGGGCACGCACTTCCCCTCCTTCCCGCAGCGCGAGATCGAGATGTGCGCCGAGAAGATGGAGACCTTCTGGCGCGAGCGGATGCCGCTCACCCACGCCGCCTTCAACGCAAACGGCCGCGTCGCCCCCTGAGCCGACCCGAGCGGAACCGGCTCCGTCGGTCGCGCCGTGAGCCGATAGCCTGAGAACATGACGCACACGGGCAATCCCTTCGGGCAGGTGCTCGTCGCGCTCGTCACTCCGATGACGGCCGACGGCGAAGTCGACTGGCCCGCGGTGGAGAAGCACATCGACGGTGTCATCGCCGCGGGTGCGGATGGCATCGTCGTGACCGGCACGACCGGCGAGACCAGCACGCTGACCGACGCCGAGAAGATTCGCCTCGTCGAGGTCGGGAAGGATGTCGCGGCCGGCCGCGCCCGGATCATCACCGGAGGCGGATCCAACGAGACCGCCCACGCGATCGCGCTGTACAAAGCCAGCGAGAAGGCCGGGGCGGACGGCATCATGATCGTCACCCCGTACTACAACAAGCCCACGCAGGCGGGGGTGCTCACGCACTTCCGGCTCGTCGCCGATGCCACCGATCTGCCCGTGATCCTCTATGACATCCCCGGGCGCACCGGTGTGCCGATCAAGTACGAGACGATCCTGCGTATCGCGAAGCATCCGAACGTCCTTGCCATCAAGGACGCCAAGGGCGACTTCAGCGAGGTCAGCCGGGTGCTCAACCAGACCGACCTGATGTACTTCTCCGGCGACGACGCCAACGTGCTGCCGCACCTGTCCATCGGCGCGACCGGGCTCATCGGCGTCACGGCGAACATCGCTGCGGCGCCCTATCGCGCGATCGTCGACGCGGTCAACCGCGGAGACCTGGCAGCGGCGACCGCCGAGCACCAGCGGCTCGAGCCGCTCGTCCGGGCTGTCATGACCCACGTGCCAGGCACCGTCTCCGCGAAGTACATCCTGCACGGCCTCGGCCGCATCAGCAGCCCCCGGGTGCGCCTGCCCCTGGTAGGTCCAGAGGAGTGGGAGGCCGCGATGATCGAGGACGAGCTCGCGCTCGTCAGCGGTGTCCCAGGGGCCGACTTCTCGAACTTCCGCCCCGACCGCAATGCGGCTGCTGGGGGCGCTCTGCCGAAGGTCTCGGGCACGACGAGATGAGATCGGTGGATGCAGCCGCGTCCGCCAGCACACGCGCGAGGCTTCGGCCTCGGCATCCGGAAGAAGGCTGACATGCCCCGTACCGTCTACGATCCGCCCGCGCTCGAGCCCGGCACCCTTCGGGTGTTCCCGCTCGGCGGCCTCGGCGAGATCGGCCGCAACATGACAGTCTTCGAGTTCGGCGGCAAGCTGCTGATCGTCGACTGCGGGGTGCTGTTCCCCGAGGAGCACCAGCCTGGGGTCGACCTGATCCTGCCCGACTTCGAGCCCATCAAGAAGCGACTGGACGACGTCGTCGGCGTGGTCCTCACGCACGGCCACGAAGACCACATCGGCGCGGTTCCGTACCTGCTGAAGCTCAAGCCCGATATCCCGCTGATCGGGTCGGGGCTCACGCTCGCCCTGATCGAGGCGAAGCTCAAAGAACACCGCATCAAGCCGTACAGCCTGACCGTCAAAGAGGGTCAGCGCGAGCGCCTGGACCCGTTCGACCTCGAGTTCGTCGCGGTCAACCACTCGATCCCCGACGCGCTCGCCGTCGCGATCCGCACCCCCGCGGGGCTCGTGCTGGTCACCGGTGACTTCAAGATGGACCAGCTGCCCCTCGACGGCCGGCTCACCGACCTGCGCGCGTTCGCGCGCCTCGGCGAAGAAGGCGTCGACCTGTTCCTGGTCGACTCGACGAACGCCGACGTGCCGGGCTTCACCGCCTTGGAGCGATCCATCGGGCCGGTGCTCGACCAGGTCATCGGCAAGGCGCCTCGGCGCGTGATCGTCGCGAGCTTCTCGAGTCACGTGCACCGGGTGCAGCAGGTGCTGGATGCCGCGGCCCTGCATGGCCGCCGCGTCGCGCTCCTCGGCCGCAGCATGCTGCGGAACATGACCATCGCCGAGGACCTCGGCTACCTGCATGTGCCCGAGGGCATCCTGATCGACTACAAGAAGGCTCGGGACCTTCCCGAAGACCAGATCGTGTACATGTCCACCGGCTCGCAGGGCGAGCCGATGGCGGTGCTCAGCCGGATGGCGAACAACGACCACGAGATCGAGCCGGGGCCGGGCGACACCGTCATCCTCGCCTCCAGCCTCATTCCGGGCAACGAGAACGCCGTCTACCGCGTGATCGACGGACTCACCAAGCTCGGCGCCAACGTCGTGCACAAGGGCAACGCCAAGGTGCACGTCTCGGGCCACGCTGCGGCCGGCGAACTGCTGTACTGCTACAACATCCTCAAGCCCCGCAATGTGCTGCCCGTGCACGGCGAGTACCGGCACCTCATGGCGAACGCGCGGCTCGCGCAGGACACCGGCATTCCCGAGGACCGCACGATCCTCGGCGAGAACGGCACCGTGATCGACCTGCGCGACGGCGTGGCCCGCGTCGTCGGACAGCTCGACATCGGCTTCGTGTACGTCGACGGATCGACCGTCGGAGAGATCACGGATGCCGACCTCAAGGACCGCAGGATCCTCGGGGAAGAGGGCTTCATCTCCGTCATCGTCGTCGTCGACGCCTCCACCGGCAAGGTCATCTCGGGGCCCGAGATCCACGCCCGAGGATTCGCCGAGGACGATGCGGTGTTCGACAGCGTGAAGCCGAAGATCGCCGCGGCGCTCGCCGAGGCGGCCCAGTCCGGCGTGCGCGACCAGCACGCCCTTGCCCAGGTCGTGCGGCGCGTGATCGGACGCTGGGTCAATCAGTCGCTGCGCCGGCGACCCATGATCATTCCGCTCGTCATCGAGGCGTGACGCGCGAGCCATAGAATCGCCGCATGCCTCCGACCTTCCGACTGCGCCCTGCCGGCCAGCCTGACGGCGCCTTCCTCGGCGACATGGTCGTCGAGGCGGCGAACTGGCGGCAGGGCGGCATCCGGCCGCGCCACGAGATCCTGACGAGCGCCGAGCACTCCCGCTACCTCAGCGGGTGGAAGCGTCCGACCGACGCGGGGTTCATCGCCCTCGATGCGAACGATGAGCCGATCGGCGCCGCGTGGTACCGGATCATGCCGCGCAGCGACCCCGGGTTCGGCTACGTCGGAACCGGGGTGCCCGAGCTCATCATCGGCGTGCGTCCGATCTGGCGCGCGCACGGTGTCGGACGGGCGCTGCTGCAGCAGCTGTGCGACCACGCCCGCACGCAGGGCTTCGCCCGGCTCAGCCTCAGCGTCGAGCGCGGGAACTTCGCGGTGACGCTGTATCGCAGCGAAGGATTCGCAGTCACCCAGAGCGGAATCGGGCGCGACACGATGGTCAAGCGCCTGCACTGACGCGGCCCGACCGGGGGTGTGCAGCCGCTCTCGGCCGGTCCCGGCGAGGTTACGATCCGCGTCGCTGCGCCCAAACGGCGCCGCGGCGCTTTACCTTTGAGGACATGGCCAGGAGCTCAAGCCCGACCGCGCGTGGTGGCGCGCCTTCGAAGGGCGCCTCCTCACCAGCCCGCAAACCCGCCCCGGCGCCCAAGCGCTACGTGGGTGAACCCGAGAAGCCGCCGCTCATCGCGCGGGCCTGGCTCGGGCTCGCGCACGGCGTCGGCGGGCTCTTCCGCGCCTTCGGGCCGGAGACCCTCGAAAAGGACCAGCGCCGCGACGGCTTCCCCTTCCTCCTGGTGCTCCTGGCTGTGGTGGGCGCCGTCGTCGAGTGGTTCTTCATCGGCTCGCCGGTCGCCGTCACCATCAGCGCGTACACCGCGGGCGCCCTCGTGGGTCGCGTCGCCTTCGTGCTCCCCGTGCTGCTCATGCTCCTTGCCGGCTGGCTGTTCCGGCATCCGTCGTCCGTGCATGACAACGGACGCATCGGGATCGGGTTCGGTCTCTTCATCGTGACGGTGGCGGGGTTCTGCCACGTCCTCGGCGGGCGCCCGGAGCCGCGTGAGGGTCTCCCCGCGCTGAGCGCGGCGGGCGGCGTGCTGGGCTGGCTGATCGGCGAGCCGCTCGCGCTCGTGCTGACCGAGGTCGGCGCCGGCATCGTCCTCGGCGTGCTCACGATCCTCAGCATCCTGATCCTCACTAAGACGCCGCCCAACCGCATCGGCCGGCGGCTCGGGGAGCTCTACGCGTGGATGTTCGGCGACGAGCGGCCCACCGAGACGGCGGAGCCCCGCTTCGCACCGGCCGACGCGGACGACACCGGCAACGACTCGACGCCGTGGTGGCGACGCAACAAGACCGGTCGCGAAGAGGACCCCACCGGGGCCATCGGTTCGCAGGACCTGACGGTCCTGCTGCCCCCGGGGTCGTCGCAGGGCGGGTTCGAGAAGGCCGTCGTGGTCCCCGCAGCGGGGCCCGAACCGGTCGCTACGGATGCGCTCACCGAGATCTTCGACGCCGCGGCGCTTGCCGGGGCGGCCACCGGTGCGTCGCACGGTGAGACTTCGATCCGCGACGACGATGCGCTCGACGCGGACGGCGTGCTTCCCGGCCTCAGCGGCCTCGGAGCAGCAGATCACCCCCGGACGCCCCCGGCCATGCCGTACCGACTCCCGTCGGTGAACGCGCTCGCGGCGGGCAGTCCGCACAAGGCCAGGTCCGCGGCGAACGACGACGTGGTGCGGGCGCTCACGAGCGTGCTGCAGCAGTTCCAGGTCGACGCACGGGTCACCGGCTTCTCGCGCGGTCCGACCGTCACGCAGTACGAGATCGAGGTGGGGCACGGCGTGAAGGTCGAGCGCATCACGGCGCTCACCAACAACATCGCGTACGCCGTCGCCTCGAACGAGGTGCGCATCCTCGCTCCGATTCCGGGCAAGAGCGCGATCGGCGTGGAGATCCCGAACGTCGACCGCGAGATCGTGACCCTGGGCGACGTGCTGCGCTCGCCCACGGCGCAGCAGTCGACGCATCCCATGACGATCGGCGTCGGAAAGGATGTCGGCGGCGGCTACGTCGTGGCGAACCTCGCGAAGATGCCGCACCTCCTGGTGGCGGGCTCGACGGGCTCGGGCAAGTCCAGCTTCGTCAACTCGATGATCACGAGCCTGCTGATGCGCTCCAAGCCGTCCGAGGTGCGCATGGTGCTCATCGACCCGAAGCGGGTGGAGCTCACGTCCTACGCCGGCGTTCCGCACCTCATCACGCCCATCATCACGAACCCGAAGAAGGCCGCCGAAGCCCTCCAGTGGGTCGTCAAGGAGATGGACATGCGGTACGACGACCTCGCGTCGTTCGGCTACCGCCACATCGACGACTTCAACCGCGCCGTCGTCGCGGGCGAGGTCAAGCTCCCGCCGGGCCGTGAGCGCGTCCTCAAGCCCTACCCCTACCTCCTCGTGGTGGTCGACGAGCTCGCGGACCTGATGATGGTCGCCCCGCGCGACGTCGAGGACTCGATCGTCCGCATCACCCAGCTCGCCCGGGCGAGCGGCATCCACCTCGTCCTGGCGACGCAGCGCCCGTCGGTCGATGTCGTCACCGGCCTGATCAAGGCGAACGTGCCTTCGCGGCTCGCCTTCGCGGTCACGAGCGTCACCGATTCGCGCGTCATCCTCGATCAGCCGGGCGCCGACCGCCTCATCGGCCAGGGCGACGCCCTGTTCCTCCCGATGGGCGCGTCGAAGGCGGTCCGCGTGCAGGGCGCGTGGGTCAGCGAAGTCGAGATCGAGAAGGTCGTCAAGCACGTCACCCAGCAGGCTCGCCCCGACTACCGCGACGACGTCGCCGTCGTCGCGGAGAAGAAGGACGTGGATGCCGATATCGGCGACGACCTCGAGCTCCTGCTCGCCGCGGCCGAGCTCATCGTGTCGACTCAGTTCGGCTCGACCTCGATGCTGCAGCGCAAGCTCCGCGTCGGCTTCGCGAAGGCCGGCCGGCTGATGGACCTCCTCGAATCGCGCGAGATCGTCGGCCCCTCCGAGGGATCCAAGGCTCGCGATGTCCTGGTCACCGTCGAGCAGCTGCCCGGCGTGCTGGCGAAGCTGCGGGGCGGGGATTCGCCCGCCGCGGGGGATCCGGCCGACCCCGCTGACCGCTACGTCGCCAACGCCGTAGAGTCGCAGTACGAGGGCTATCCGATCGTCGAGAGTGAAGGCGATGAGGATGCCTGGGGCCTGACCGGACGGGACTGATATGGCGATTCCGCGCCAGCTGCCGAACATCATCACGATCGTCCGCATCCTCTGCGCGCCGATCTTCCTCTGGATGCTGCTCGCCGATGGGGGAGCGGACGGCGCGCTGCGCTGGTGGGCTGCTGCCCTGTTCATCGTGGCCATCGCCACGGACGGGATCGACGGCTGGCTAGCGCGCAAGTACGAGATCGTCACCGACCTCGGCAAGCTGCTGGACCCCATAGCGGACAAGGTGCTCACCGGCTTCGCCTTCATCGGTCTGTCGATCCTCGGCGAGCTGCCGTGGTGGGTGACCGTGGTAGTCCTGATCCGGGAGATCGGCATCACCGTCTACCGCTTGATGGTCGTCAGCGACCACGTCCTGGCCGCGGCCTGGATGGGCAAGCTCAAGACCGTCGCGCAGGCGCTGGCGCTGTCGCTCGCTCTCCTGCCGCTGTGGACCCTCGTCGGTGAGTGGATCTGGTGGGTCAACGGCATCCTGATGACGATCGCGGTGGTCCTTACGATCGCAAGCGGGGTCGACTACGTGGTGAGCGAGGTGCGCGCCGCCCGGGCCAAGCCCCGGGGGAGCGCGCAGTGACCATGCGCGAACGGCCCGATCCGGATCTTCCGGACGGGCTCGAGGACACCCTGGCGCGCGCGACCGGCACGGAGGCGGAGCGGCTGCTCGCCCGGCTCGACGAGCTCGGCTGGACGGTCGCCATCGCAGAGTCCCTCACCGGGGGACTCGTCGTCTCTTCGCTCGTCGAGGTTCCCGGGGCCTCGCGGGTGCTGCGCGGCGCTGTCGTGGCCTACGCGACGGAGGTGAAGCACTCTGTGCTCGGCGTCGACTCGGTGCTGCTGAGCGACCACGGGCCGGTGCACCCGCGCGTCGCCCGCCAGATGGCCGAGGGTGTGCGCGTGCGCCTCGGCACCGAGGACGAGCCCTGTCACGTGGGCATCTCGACGACCGGAATCGCCGGGCCCGACTCGCCGGACGGCCAGCCGGTGGGTACGGTTCACATCGGCGTCGCGACGCCCCTCGGCACGCGGGTGGCGTCGTTCGAGCTCAGCGGCACCAGGAACGAGATCCGCGCGATGGCGGCTCGCCAGGCTGTGCGCGCGGCGCTCGACGCGCTCTGAGATTGCCCGTTTCCGGCGGGAATGCGGGACGTTTCGAGTCGGTTACATTCCGCGATTCCCACCCGTTACCCAGCGCGTGGGATTAGATTGGCCTCATCCGGTGTTGTATTGTTTTCCACCCGGACGGCGGCGGAAAGAGGAGGGGGCGCACAATGATCCTGGTTCGTCATGAGATCGGTGAAGTGCTACGCGACTTCCGTCTGCAGAAGGGTCGCACCCTCCGTCAGGTCGCCAGTCGCGCCAGTGTCGCGCTCGGTTACCTCAGCGAGGTCGAGCGTGGGCAGAAGGAAGCATCGAGCGAAATCCTCGCCTCGGTGGCCGAAGCCCTCGACGTCCCCATCTCCATCATCATGCGCGAAGTCGGCGATCGCATCGCGGTGCTTGAGGGCATCCACGGCTTCCCAGACGTCGTCCCCGACGACCTCGTCGCCTCGGTAGAGCCTCAGCTCTCGCTGCGTTGACACCGGCCCCTGGCCCGCTTCATGCGACGCAGTGAGTTCGACCGCGCCGTGCAGGATGAGTTCGGCGCCCGCGGAGACGCGCTGGTCGCCGATCTCTTCCTGCCCGAACTGGGTGACCGCACGGCGGCGCAGGCGCTGACGGCCGGCCTGGACCCGCGCGAGATCTGGCTTGCGCTGTGCGATGCGACGGATGTCCCGCCCGAACGGCGCTACGGCACCGGGCGCCTGGAGTCCCGTCGACGCTGACGAATCCGTCGGCGCGCTTTTCGGCGTGTCGTCGAAGATCTGTTCGATGGCTCCGTAGGCTCCTGCACAGCAGGTGTCGATGCGTGTGCACTCACGGGTCGGGAGGAGCGAAGACGAATGTCGGAGCCCCTCCCTAACGTGAACCACGTCGCACGACACCCCACGCCTTGTCGCAGCATCGGCTCCATCCGGAGCGGAGCGCGACAGCCTACAGGCGACGGAACGCGAGCATAAGGAGCACGCCATGCCATCACCCGCTGACCGCGAGAAGGCCCTCGAATCGGCCCTCGCCCAGATCGACCGGCAGTTCGGAAAGGGCTCGGTCATGCGATTGGGCAGCGACGAGCGCGCTCCGGTCGAGGTCATCCCCACCGGCTCGATCGCGCTGGATGTCGCCCTCGGCGTCGGCGGACTCCCGCGCGGTCGCATCATCGAGATCTACGGCCCGGAGTCCTCGGGAAAGACCACGCTCACGCTCCACGCGATCGCCAACGCGCAGCGCGCCGGCGGAATCGCCGCGTTCATCGACGCCGAGCACGCACTCGACCCCGACTACGCGCAGAAGCTCGGCGTCGACATCGACCAGCTCCTCGTGTCGCAGCCCGACACGGGGGAGCAGGCGCTTGAGATCGCCGACATGCTGATCCGCTCCGGCTCGATCGACCTCATCGTGATCGACTCGGTCGCAGCTCTCGTGCCCAAGGCCGAGATCGAGGGTGAGATGGGCGACACGCATGTGGGTCTGCAGGCCCGTCTGATGTCGCAGGCACTGCGCAAGCTGACCGGCGGCCTGAACACCACCAACACCACGATGATCTTCATCAACCAGCTGCGCGAGAAGATCGGCGTGTTCTTCGGCTCACCCGAGACCACCGCCGGTGGCAAGGCGCTGAAGTTCTACGCGTCGGTGCGCCTCGACATCCGTCGCATCGAGACGCTCAAGGACGGCACCGACGCGGTCGGCAACCGCACCCGCGTCAAGGTGGTCAAGAACAAGATGGCCCCGCCCTTCAAGCAGGCGGAGTTCGACATCATCTACGGGATCGGCATCTCGCGCGAAGGCAGCCTGATCGACTTCGGCGTCGAGCACGGGATCGTCAAGAAGTCCGGTGCCTGGTACACGTACGACGGCGAGCAGCTGGGCCAGGGCAAGGAGAACGCCCGCAACTTCCTCATCAAGAACGCGGATGTCGCGAACGACATCGAGCAGAAGATCAAGGCGAAGCTCGGCATCGGTCAGCCCAAGGCCGAGGTTGCGGCCTCAGACGAACTGGCCGCGCGCCGCCCGGCCTGATGTTTCGACGTCGCTCAACAACCGGGGTGAGGTATGCATGAAGACGAGGATGGGGAGTCCCCGGACTCCCCATCCTCGGCCCCCGAACTCGCCCCCGTCATCCCGCTGTTCGGCGGCGCTCCGGCGCGCGCCGAATACGTCCCGGCCGCCTACAGCGCGGCAGAGGGCGACGATGGGGAGGATGACGAGGCGAACGTCGCGATCGACCGCGAGAACGCCGAGAACATCCTGCTGAAGCGGCTGCGCACCCGGCAGCTGTCGGTCGCCGAGGCACGCACCCTCGTCGCTCAGCGGGGACTCGGTGCCGACGAGGTCGACTCCGTGCTGGAGGACTTCCTTCGGCGCGGCTATCTCGACGACGCCGGTCTCGCGGAGCAGCTGATCCATGTCGGCACAGACCGCAAGGGCCAGGGGCGGCAGGTGATCGCCCAGACCCTCGCCAAGCGCGGGATTCCGCGCGATGTCGCCGACGCTGCGCTCGCCACGCTTCCCGACGACGACTTCGAGCGAGCACTGGAGTACGCCCGCTCGAAAGCGCGGTCGCTCGCGTCCGTCGATCGCGAGACCGCGGTGCGCCGACTGGCCGGGCAACTCGCACGCCGGGGCTATCGCGGGTCGGTCGCGCTGACGGCGGCGCAGACCGCACTCGACGAGTCGTCGAGCGGGCTGCGCGGTGTGGCCTTCCGTTAGCCGGCTCCCCGATCCTGGGGGCAGCGGTCCAGCCCCTGCTCCCAGGTGCGGCTCGTAGAATGACACCCATCATGACTTCTGCGTCCTCGTCCCCGACGATCATCGCGCCATCGAGCGCGGCGCTCGCTTCGGATGGCCACGCCCGCACCTACGAGGTGCGCACGTTCGGCTGCCAGATGAACGTGCACGACTCCGAGCGGCTCTCCGGTTCGCTCGAGAGCGCCGGCTACGTTCCTGCAGGCGCAGGGCAGGATGCCGACGTCATCGTCATCAACACCTGCGCGGTCCGCGATAACGCGGCCGGCAAGCTGTACGGCACCCTCGGTTACCTGAAGTCGCGCAAGGACAAGCACGACGGCATGCAGATCGCCGTCGGCGGCTGCCTCGCGCAGATGGACAAGCAGACGGTGCTGCAGAAGGCGCCCTGGGTCGACGTGGTGTTCGGCACGCACAACATGGGCTCGCTCCCGGCACTCCTGGAGCGCGCACGGCACAACGGGGAGGCGGAGCTCGAGATCCTCGAGTCCCTCGAGGTCTTCCCGAGCACACTCCCGACCAAGCGCGACGCCCTGCACAGCGGCTGGGTGTCGATCTCGGTCGGCTGCAACAACACCTGCACCTTCTGCATCGTGCCGAGCCTGCGTGGCAAAGAGAAGGACCGCCGGCCCGGCGACATCCTGAACGAGATCCGCCTGCTCGTCGACGACGGCGCCATCGAGGTCACCCTGCTGGGCCAGAACGTGAACTCCTACGGCGTCGAGTTCGGCGACCGCCAGGCGTTCGGCAAGCTGCTGCGCGCCGCCGGCGAGATCGACGGGCTCGAGCGCATCCGCTTCACGAGCCCGCACCCCGCCGCGTTCACCGACGACGTGATCGATGCGATGGCCGAGACGCCTGCGGTCATGCCGCAGCTGCACATGCCGCTGCAATCGGGCAGCGACCGCATCCTCAAGGCGATGCGCCGGTCGTACCGCAGCGACAAGTTCCTCGGCATCCTCGATCGCGTCCGGGCCAAGATGCCGCACGCCGCCATCTCGACGGACATCATCGTSGGCTTCCCCGGCGAGACCGAGGAAGACTTCGAAGACACCCTGCGCGTGGTGGAGCAGGCACGCTTCGCGAGCGCTTTCACGTTCCAGTACTCGATCCGCGAGGGCACACCGGCCGCGACCATGCCCGACCAGGTGCCCAAGCACATCGTGCAGCAGCGCTACGAACGGCTYGCCGCGCTGCAGGACCGCATCTCGCTGGAAGAGAACCAGAAGCAGGTGGGGCGCGAGCTTCAGGTGCTGGTCTCGACCGGAGAAGGCAAGAAGGACGCCGCCACCCACCGGCTGACCGGTCGTGCGGAAGACAATCGTCTCGTCCACTTCGAGCTGCCCGCCGGTTCGGCGGTGCCGCGACCGGGCGATGTCGTGACGGTCACCGTCACCCATGCGGCGCCGTTCCACCTCCTCGCCGACCTGCCGGACGGCGATGCCCTCCGCATCCGTCGCACCACCGCGGGCGACGCCTGGGACCGCGCGCAGGCGGAATCCTGCGCGATCCCCTCAGCGGCGAGCGACCCAGGCGCACCGCGCGCGATCTCGCTCGGTCTGCCCACCCTCCGCATGGGCGTGTGAGCGCGCCGGGCTCGTCCGCGCCTCGCCTGTGGGCGGTCGTCGGGGCCACCGGCACCGGCAAGTCGGCACTGTCGCTCGATCTCGCTCAGGCGCTTGTGGCGCGCGGGCGATCCGCCGAGGTCGTCAACGCCGATGCCATGCAGCTGTACCGGGGCATGGATATCGGCACAGCGAAGCTTCCGATCTCCGAGCGGCGCGGCATCCCGCATCACCTCCTCGATGTCCTCGACGTCACCGAGGACGCCGCCGTCGCGTGGTACCAGGAGGCCGCACGCGAGGCGATCCGGCAGATCCTCGGTGCCTGCGCCGATGCGATCCTGGTCGGCGGCTCCGGCCTTTACGTCTCGAGCGTGCTGTTCGACTTCCGCTTCCCGCCGCGCGACGCCGACGTGCGTGCCCGTCTCGAGAAGGAGCTCGACCGGCTCGGGCCCGGCGCGCTGTTCGCCCGGCTCCGCGACGTCGACCCGGTCACCGCAGAGCGCGTCGACCCCCGCAACGGGCGACGGATCGTGCGCGCGCTCGAGGTGCTCGAGCAGGGCGCTGCGACCCATGGTGCCGCGTTGCCGGAAGCGCCCGTCCTCTGGCACGCCGATACCGTCATCGTCGGGGTTGCGGTCCCGCGTGAGGAGCTGGTGCCGCGCTTGGATGTGCGCGTCGAGGCGATGTGGCGGGACGGTCTGCTCGACGAGGTCGCGCGGTTGCGCGAGCGAGGGCTCGAAGCGGGCGTGACCGCACGACGGGCGATCGGCTACGCCCAGGCCCTCGCGCAGCTGACCGGCGAACTCAGCGAGGCCGAGGCCATCGGCCTGACCCAGCAGCTCACCCGGCGCTACGCCAGACGGCAGGTGTCGTGGTTCAAGCGATATGCCGGAGTGCAGTGGGTGGAGCCCGGCCATCGGGTCGACGACCTGCTCGCCCATCGCTGACGTTCTCGCGAGCGGAGGTCGTGGCATCCTATTGGCTGTACTGCACCGGTCCCGATCGAGGGAGGCACGCCATGGCGACGACTGAAGACATCGTCCGCCGCTACTTCGCGATCGTGGCGAACCTGGACTCGTCCGTCGACGAATTTCGGAGCATCGTCGCCGTGGATGCGACTTTCACCGAGCTTCCCAATCCGATCTCGCCGACCGGTCATGTCCGGACCCTCGAAGAGACCGTCGCAGGATTCGCGGCCGGCAAGGGCCGGCTCGAGGCGCAATCCATCGACCTCCACGAGGTCCTGGTCGCCGGTGACCGCGCCGCCGTGCGCTCGACCTGGCGCGGGACGATCGGCGGCACCGAGATCGTCGCGCATATGGGCGGTTTTCTCACGGTGCGGGATGGGCGCATCGCGGCGCACGAGACCTACGACTGCTACGAGCCGTTCTCGCTCTGAACAACCGCGGCATCCGTAGAATCGGAGCATGCCGCAGACCATCCCTTTCACGAAAGGTCATGGCACGGGCAACGACTTCGTCATCGTCGCCGACCCTGACGGAGCACTCGACCTCAGCGACGATCAGATCGCGGTCCTGTGCGACAGACGCTTCGGCATCGGCGGCGACGGCGTGCTGCGGGTGGTCCGCTCCACCGCGATCGACGAAGGAGCTTCCGCCGCGGCAGCCGGCGCCGAGTGGTTCATGGACTACCGGAACGCCGACGGCTCCAAGGCGGAGATGTGCGGCAACGGCATCCGCGTCTACCTGCACTATCTGCTCGAGGCGGGTCTTCTGCAGCTCGCTGAGGGCGGCTCGGTGCTGATCGGCACCCGGAACGGTCCGCTTCCCCTGTCGCGCAGCGCGCTGGGGTACGAGGTGGATCTCGGGCGGTTCCGGATCGAGAGCGGCGAGATGCTCGTGCGCGCCCGCGGAAACGCGGTGCCCCGACCAGGGCTGGGGATCGACGTCGGCAACCCGCATGTCGTCGTCGCGCTCCCGTCCATCGAAGAGCTCGACGCGCTCGATCTCGGAGGACGCCCCCAGCTGCACCCTGAGCCGGCCAAGGGCGCCAACGTCGAGTTCGTCGTTCCCGCGGATCCGCTCGTCCACGAGGGTGTGGGCGCGATCCGGATGCGCGTCTTCGAGCGCGGCGTGGGCGAGACGCTCAGCTGCGGAACGGGCGTCGCCGCCTCGGCTCTCGCGGTCCGGCACTGGGCCGGACGTGCTGCCCCCGATCGCTGGACCGTCGAGGTGCCGGGCGGAACGCTCGGTGTCCGGATCGTCGAGGTCGCCGGTGACCCGCACGTGTTCCTGTCGGGTCCTGCCACCCTGGTGTTCTCCGGCGAGGTGGCACTCGCCTGAAGACGGGCCTGTCTACGGCAGCGTCAGCGGCTCCGTCGGGGGAGAACCGTGGCGCCGCACCTTGAGCACGCGGAATCCGCGGCCGGTGGCCGCCCGGTGCACGCTGAATCCGTCGGCGAACGTCGCAGCGAGCCACCGCTGCAGCGAATCCGACCCGAGGTTGCGCTGCACGACGAGCCAGGCATCCGATCGCTCGTCCAGACGCGGGATCCACTGCTCGAGCAGACCATGCAGCTCGTTCTTGCCCACCCGGATCGGCGGGTTCGAGCGGATGGTGCGGAAGGTCACGTCGGCGGGAACATCCTCGGGCAGGACGGCGTTGATGTTCTCGACGCCGAGGGAGGCCGCATTGCGGCGCACGAGGTCGAGTGCTCGCTCATTGACGTCGACCGCCCAGACGGTCGCGTGTGGGGCCTCGAGCGCGAGCGACAGCGCGATCGGTCCCCAGCCCGACCCGAGGTCGAGCAGATGCCCTCCTGGTGGGGGCGGGGGAGTGTTGGCGAGCAGC
The DNA here is from genome assembly GCF_056403635.1 of Microbacterium sp. P2_F9. Lineage (NCBI taxonomy): Bacteria > Bacillati > Actinomycetota > Actinomycetes > Micrococcales > Microbacteriaceae > Microbacterium > Microbacterium sp. P2_F9. Next base: position 30,176 of record NZ_JBFUFC010000023.1, read on the forward strand.
ACTGCAGTGCCGGAGTCGACATGATCCGGACTGAAAACGCCGCCCGCCGTCGTCAGATCGAGGTCGTGGCCGGCCAGTCGCACACGAATCCGCCGAAGGTTCTCGGCACTGGCTGGCGACGCGCTGAAGTAATGGTCGCTCCCCATGGCTGTCGAGCGTAGCGGAGGACCTCCCGAACCGGGGAGGCTAGAGTTTACGATGCTTCATCTTGCATCACGAAGGAACCCATGACGGACACCACCACACCTGCCGGCACCGACGAGACGCCGGTCGACCCGGTGGATCGCGTACTGGCCCGCGCCGAGGCGCACTCGGGTGTGCGGGTCTTCGGCGCGGCCCAGGCGCTTCAGGACGAGACGACCGTTTCGCGCGGCGACACCGACGGCGAGCAGTGGGATCGCGAAGAGCGCGCCGCCCTGCGCCGCGTCCCCGGGCTGTCGACTGAGCTCGAAGACGTCACCGAGGTCGAGTACCGGCAGCTGCGTCTCGAGAACGTCGTCCTCGTGGGTGTGCACCCGCAGGGGTCGCAGGAGGATGCCGAGAACTCGCTGCGCGAGCTCTCCGCCCTCGCCGAGACCGCCGGCGCGGTCGTGCTGGACGCCATCCTGCAGCGCCGTCCGCATCCCGACCCCGCGACGTACATCGGCCGCGGCAAGGCCGCAGAGCTGCGCGACATCGTCGCCGCGGTCGGTGCGGACACCGTCATCGCCGACACCGAGCTCGCCCCCAGCCAGCGTCGCGCGCTCGAGGATGTCGTCAAGGTCAAGGTCATCGACCGCACGACCGTGATCCTCGACATCTTCAGCCAGCACGCGAAGAGCCGGGAGGGCAAGGCGCAGGTCGAGCTCGCCCAGCTCGAGTACCTCCTTCCGCGCCTGCGCGGCTGGGGTGACTCGATGAGCCGGCAGGCCGGTGGTCAGGTCGGTGCCGGCGGGGCGGGCATGGGCTCGCGTGGACCCGGTGAGACCAAGATCGAACTCGATCGCCGCCGCATCCGCACGAAGATGGCGCAGCTGCGCCGTCAGATCCGCGACTTCGCACCGGCCCGCGATGCCAAGCGATCCGAGCGCAAGCGCAACACGATCCCCTCGGTGGCGATCGCGGGCTACACGAACGCCGGCAAGTCGAGCCTGCTCAACCGCCTGACGAGCGCGGGCGTGCTGGTCGAGAATGCCCTGTTCGCGACGCTGGATGCCACGGTCCGCCGCTCCGAGACGACCGACGGCCGCGTCTACACGCTGACCGACACCGTCGGGTTCGTACGCAATCTGCCGCACCAGCTGGTGGAGGCGTTCCGCTCGACACTCGAAGAGGTCGGCGACGCCGACGTCATCGTGCACGTCGTCGACGCCTCGCATCCTGATCCGGCCGCGCAGCTGAAGACGGTCCGCGACGTCATCGGGGATGTCGGCGCCCGTGACACCCGCGAACTCGTCGTCTTCAACAAGGCCGACCTGGTCGACGACGACACCCGGATGCTGCTGCGCGGCCTCGAGCCGCACGCGCTGTTCGTCTCCTCTCGCACGGGCGAGGGCGTGGACGCGCTGCGCGCGGCTGTCGAGGCGGCTCTGCCGCTGCCGGCGGTCGAGGTGAAGGCGCTCGTGCCCTACGGCCGCGGCGACCTCGTCTCCGCCGCGCACGAGACCGGCTACATCGTGACGCAGTCCCATGAAGCTGAGGGCACCGCGCTCCACGCGTTCGTGT
>NZ_JBFUFC010000024.1:0-31012 GCF_056403635.1 Microbacterium sp. P2_F9
GCACGGCGGCGTCCTCATCGAGCAGCTTCTGCATGTAGTACCAGTCGATCCACTTCACCGCGGCCGCCTTGGTGTCCTTGTCCACCGTGGGGCTGATGACCGCGATGTCGCCGCCGCCGAGCGTGCCCGGCTCAGGACCTTCCGTCGGGATCACCGTGAGGCCGTACACCGCGGGGTCGAGGCTGAAGTCGCGCACGAGCGCCGTGTAGATGTCCGACCCGGTCGTGTACATGCCGATGTTGCCGGCCGCGAACTCCTGGTTGATCGATCCCCAGTCGAGGTCTGCTCGGGCACCGAACGAGTCGTCCTCCCAGCGCAGGTCGTGCAGGAACTGCAGCGTCGCCCGCGTGCCGTCGTTGTCGACGGTCGACGTGGCCGACCCGTCCTCGTTGTCGGTCTGCGTGCGGTAGCCGCGGGCCACGGTCTGGGCCGTGAGCTGCCAGCCGCCGGTGTTGGCGGTGGCCATCTGCGCGTAGCCGGCCTTGCCGGTGGCGTCATGGATCTTCTTGGCGTCGGCGCGCACCTCGTCCCACGTCGTCGGCGGAGAGTCGGGGTCGAGCCCGGCAGCCTCGAACAGCTCGCGGTTGTAGTGCAGGCCCATCGCATAGGCCTGACGGGGAAACCCGAATACGTTGCCGTCGGAGTCGGTGACGCCGTCGAGGAGGATCGGGTTGAAGCTGTCGGCGTAGCCGAGCTCCTTGACCTCGGCGGTGACGTCGGCGAGCTGTCCGTTCTCGATGAGCGTCTTGGTGTCGGTGAACGGCACCGTGAACACATCGGGCAGGCTGCCCCCGGCGAGCTGCACGGCGAAGGTCGGACCGGTCCACCGGTACTCCTCGCCGATGATGTCGATGTCGGGGTTCTCCTTCTCGAACTGCTTCTCCTGAGCCTCGAAGGCCGTGTAGGCCGCGGCATCCGCTCCGGGCGGGAACGTCGCAACGCGCAGTTCGAGCTTGCCGTCGCTGCTGTCTCCGCCGGACGGGGCGCATCCCGCGAGTGCTCCGACCGATGCCGCGACTGCGACACCGGCGAGCAGGACCCTTGCTGGTGACTTCATCGTCTTTCCTTTCTTGGTGAGGGATGTCGTGTCGGCCTCTCTCTTCGACACGTCAGCTCCTCGGGGTGTGGGTGGTGGGGATTTAGGACTCGGGCGTGGCTGCAGCGCGCAGCCAGGCTGCGGAGTTCGCGGGCAGCTGCGACCCTTCGATCGGTGCGCTGCAGATCAGCACCGCCTCGTGGAAGGGCAGCGCGATCGGCACATCGGAGGTGTTGACGACGCACAGGACGTCGGCCCTACGGCGGAAGGCCAGGACGTCGTGGCCGAGGCCGTCGATCCACTCGAGGGGTCCGTCGCCCAGGCCGGGCAGCTCGCGGCGCAGCCGCAGCGCCTCACGGTAGAGGTTGAGGGTTGAGTGCGGGTCGCGCTTCTGCGCCGCCACGGTGAGGGCGGCCCACTCCGGGGGCTGCGGCAGCCAGGTGCTGGTGCCGGCGGGGCTGAAGCCGAACGGCGGCCGATCCTGCGACCACGGCAGCGGGACGCGGCATCCGTCCCTGCCAGGATCGATGCCGCCGGACCGGTAGTGCATCGGGTCCTGGATGAGATCGAGCGGAAGGTCCTCGACCTCGGGGAGGCCCAGCTCGTCGCCCTGATAGATGTAGAGGCTGCCCGGGAGGGCGGCGACGAGCAGCGCGGCCGCGCGGGCGCGGCGCAGGCCGGTGTCGGGGTCGGTCGGCACGCCGAACCGCTTCTTGAGGAACGCGAACGCGGAGTCCTCGCGCCCGTAGCGGGTGACCGGCCGGGTGACGTCGTGGTTCGACAGCACCCACGTGCTCGGCGCGCCGACGGGGGCGTGCGCGGCGAGGGTCGCGGAGATCGATTCGCGGAAGGATGCCGCGCCCCACGGCCGCGCGAGGAAGTCGAAGTTGAACGCGGTGTGCATCTCGTCGGGGCGGAGGTAGGCGGTGAACCGCTCGATGTCGGGCACCCAGATCTCGCCGACCAGCACGCGCGTGCCGGGGTAGGAGTCGGCGATGGCCCGCCACGCGCGGTAGACGTCGTGCAGTTCGTCGCGGTCCTCGGTGGGGTGGTCAGGCTTCTCGCCCACCTCGGGGAGGTCGGCGTCCTTGATGAGCAGAGCGGCCGAGTCGATGCGCACGCCGGCGACCCCGCGGTCGAACCAGAACCTCAGGATCTCCTCGTGCTCGCGGCGCACGTCGGGGTGGTTCCAGTTCAGGTCGGGCTGCTCGGGGGTGAACATGTGCAGGTACCACTCCCCCGGCGTGCCGTCGGGGTTGGTCGTGCGGGTCCACGTCGAGCCCTGGAAGCTCGACACCCAGTGCGTGGGGATCTCGTCGCCATGCGCGCCCTTGCCGGGATGGAACCAGAACCGCTCGCGCTCCGGGCTGCCGGGTCCGGCGGCGAGCGCCGCCTGGAACCACTCGTGGCGGTGGCTGATGTGGTTGGGGACGACGTCGATGATCGTGCGGATGCCGAGGGCCAGGGCCTCGGCGATGAGCGCCTCGGCCTCGCCCAGCGTGCCGAACTGCGGGTGGATCGCGCGGTAGTCCTCGACGTCGTAGCCGCCGTCCGCCATCGGACTCGGGTACCAGGGGTTGAACCAGATCGCATCGACACCGAGATCCTTGAGGTAGCCGAGGCGGCTGCGCACCCCGGCGAGGTCGCCGGTGCCGTCGCCGTTCCCGTCGGCGAAGCTGCGGACGTAGACCTGGTAGATGACGGCGGACCGCCACCACAGCGGGTCGGCGGTCGAGGGGTGCACGGCCGAGCGGCGCCCAGAGGCCTGACCATCGCGGGTGAGGACGTCGCTGTCCACGGGGCTCCTCGTCATCGGGGAAAGTCTGCGTGCGATGAATGTATCTTCGCTCTGAGTAGTACGCAAGTCTTTGACAGTTGCATGCAAGATCACGATTGTGCATCGGCGCGTTCGGGGTGCTCAGGCGCTCCAGCCGGTCGCTGAGCTTGTCGAAGCGTCCGGCGTCACGCATCGGACCCTTCGACAAGCTCAGGGACCGATGCGCGGCTCAGGGACCGAAGCGCAGCTCAGGGACCGGCGCTCGAGCACGAAGGCGGTCGCTGAGCTTGTCGAAGCGTCCGGCGTCACGCATCGGACCCTTCGACAGGCTCAGGGACCGACGCGCGGCTCAGGTGCCGAAGCTCAGGCGGGGACGGGGCCCGTCGACGAGCGCAGCACCAGCTCGGGCTCGAACAGCAGCTCGTCGCCGGCGTCGGCCGAGCCGGCGATCTGGGCGAGGAGCAGCTCGATCACGGTGCGGCCCATCGACTCGATGGGCTGGCGAACAGTGGTCAGCGGCGGCTCGGTGCAGCTCATGAGCGCCGAGTCGTCGAAGCCGACCACGCTGATGTCGTCGGGCACGCGCAGCCCCGCCCGGCGGGCCGCCCGTACCGCGCCCAGCGCCAGCGGGTCGCTCGCGCAGACGATCGCCGTGGCGCCGGCGGCGAAGAGTCTGGTTGCCCCGGCCTGGCCGGATTCGAGGGAGTACAGCCCGCGGATGATCATCGCGTCATCCAGCGGGGCGCCCAGTCGCTCGAGCAGGCGGCGCGCGGCCGTGAGCTTGCGCTGCGACGGGATGTGGTCATGCGGACCGAGCAGCAGGCCGATCTTGCGATGGCCGAGCTGGTGCAGGTGCAGCACGGCCTGCTCGGCCGCGGCCGCGTCATCCGTCGACACCGTCGCGAACCGCAGCTCCGGAATGCGCGCGTTCACCAGCACCGTGGGCAGGTTGACCTGGCGGAGTCGCTCGTAGTGATCATGGACGGCCTCGGCCTGGCTGTAGTTGCCGCCGAGGAAGATCACACCAGACACCTGCTGCTGCAGGAGCAGGTCGATGTAGTCCGACTCGGTGATGCCGCCGGCGTTCTGTGTGCACATCAGCGGCGTGTAGCCGTTCTGGGTGAGCCCCCCGCCGACGATCTCGGCGAGCGCGGGGAAGATCGGGTTGGTGAGCTCGGGCAGCACCAGGCCGACCAGCCGGGCCCGTTCGCCGCGGAGCTTCGTGGGCCGCTCGTAGCCGAGCACGTCGAGCGCGGTCAGCACCGCCTGGCGCGTGGCATCCGACACTCCCGGCTTGTCGTTGAGCACCCGACTGACGGTGGCTTCGCTGACTCCGACCTTGCGCGCCACTTCGGCGAGACGCTTCGACATGCGCTCAGTGTACGCAATCTTCTTGCAAGATCACGCAAGCACTTGCAAGCGGTCACGCGATCGACTGCGTTCGGAATGTCCGGGGTGCGGCAACGGTTGCCCTCAGCGATGAACACCGCCTTCCCCTCCCCGGCCCTTTCCGTTCTCGACCTCGTGCCGGTGCGCGCCGGGCAGACGAGCGTGCAGGCGGTCGCGGCATCCCTCGCCCTCGCCCAGATCGCCGACCGGCTCGGGTTCCGCCGCTACTGGTTCGCGGAGCACCACAACATGCCCGCGGTCGCCTCGACGACCCCACCGGTGCTCATCGCAGCAGCGGCCGCACGCACGACGCGGATCCGCGTCGGGTCGGGCGGGGTCATGCTGCCGAACCACTCCCCGCTCGTCGTGGCCGAGCAGTTCGCCGCGCTCGAGGCGCTCACCCCCGGTCGCATCGACCTCGGAATCGGGCGCGCGCCGGGCAGCGACCCGGTGATCACCCAGCTGCTGCGGATGTCGGGCACGACCAGCGACGTCGAGCGGTTCCCCGAGCACATCCGCGACATCCGCTCGCTGCTCAGCGCCGAGGGCGCGGCCGTGCGCTTCACCAGCGGCGAGACCTACGACCTGCACGCGACGCCCGCCGCAATCGGCACCCCGGAGATCTGGCTGCTGGGATCGAGCGACTACTCGGCGCAGCTCGCCGCGGCCCTCGGACTGCCGTACGTGTTCGCGAACCACTTCTCCGGCGAGGGACTCGAGCGCGCGCTCGACCTGTACCGCGGCGAGTATCGCCCGAGCGAGGCGAATCCTGAGCCGCGCACGTTCCTCACCGCGAACGCCGCCGCGGCACCGACGGCCGCGGAGGCCGAGGAGCGCGTGCTCCCCCAGCTGCGGGTGATGGCGCGCCTGCGCCAGAACAAGCCGCTCCTCCCACTGGAGACCGTCGAGCAGGCCCAGGCCGGGGCATCCGATTTCGATGCGCTCGGCGCGCAGATCATGGCGGGCACGCGGGCGAAGTGGTTCGTCGGCACCGGCGAGTCCGTCGCGGCCGAGCTCACGGCGTTCGCCGCGCGGCACGGGGTGGACGAGGTCATGATCTCGCCGATCGCGGGGGCGTACGACGGGGAGACGACGGATGCCGCGCCCGGCCGCGCGCAGACGCTCGAGCTGCTCGCCGCAGCGATGGGCTRAGCCCGGGTCAGGCCTCGGGCTCGCCGCTGACGAGGCCGCGCAGCCAGTCGCGCGCCTCGATGAAGACGTCGTCGGAGTAGCGGTCGGGGTAGCGCACGACGGCGCGATCGGCACGGGGGTACGACCCGAGGAAGATCACCTTGGGGCTGAAGCGGCGCAGACCCAGCAGGGCGTCGGCCATCCGCTCGTCCTCGATGTGCCCGTCGGCGTCGATGACGAACCGGTACCGACCGAGCGCATCGCCGATCGGCCGCGACGCCAGGAGCGAGAGGTTGATCCCGCGCGTCGCGAACTGCTCCAGCATCTCGAGCAGGGCACCCGGGTGGTCATCGGGCAGTTCGACGATGAGCGACGTCTTGTCGGCGCCGGTCGGCGGAGGTGCGGCGACCGTGCGGCTGACCAGCACGAACCGGGTGACCGCGTTCGGGTTGTCGCCGATGTTCGAGGCGAGCAGCTCGACCTCGTGGTGGTCGAGGATTCCGGGGGGCGAGATCGCGGCATCCGCATCGCTCGTCCCATCGATCAGCCCGACGGCGCTGGCGACATTGCTCGCGGCAGGGATGTGCGCGTGGGCCGGCAGCGCCTGGGTGAGCCACTGCAGACACTGCGCGTAGGCGACCGGGTGGGCTGCGATGAGCGAGACGTCCTCGAGCTTGGTCCCGGGCCTTGCGACGAGCACGAACTCGACGGGGACGAGGTACTCCCCCACGATCCGCAGGCCGGGCATCGTGGCGAGGGCGTCCTGCGCGGTCGAGACCCCGCCGTCGATCGAGTTCTCGATCGCGATCATCGCGGCATCCGATCGGCCCTCGACGACATCCGCGAGCGCTTCCCCGACGTTGCGGACCGAATGCCACACGTGGCCCCGCGCCTCGGGCACCTGGGCGAGCGCCGCCTCGGTGAAGGTGCCGGCGGGCCCGAGGTAGCTGTAAGTGCGGCGGGCGGGCTCGTCGGGCTGGTCAGTCACCCGATCAGCCTAGCCGCGGGGGTGTCGGCGCCCGCGAGCGGAATCCCCGGACCCGGGGGACCTTCGACCCTGTCCGGTGCGGCCGAAGGAGAGACAGTGCAGGTATGACACGCGTATTGGTCACCTATGCCAGCAAGCACGGCTCCACCGAGGAGATCGCGCGGGCGATCGCGCACGAACTTCGCGAGCGCAACCTCGACACCGACTGCGTCGGCGTCGGGGATGCCAGCCTCGGCGCGTTCGACGCCGTGATCCTCGGCAGTGCCGTCTACATGGGGCGGTGGCGCAGCGAAGCGCGGCACTTCCTCAAGAAGCACCGCGACACCCTCGCGACGATGCCGTTCTGGATCTTCAGCTCAGGCCCGGTGGGCGAGAAGGCCGACGACGAAATCGAGCAGAATTCGAAGTGGCTCGAACCGCACCGGATTCTCGAACTCGCCGAATCGGCCGGTGTGCGCGGCCACATCGCGTTCGCCGGCCGGCTTCCCACCGATCCCCACGGATTCGTCGAGACCTCGATGGTGCGCAACACCCCCGAGAAGTTCCGCGATTCGCGGGACTGGGACGCTATCCGCCGGTGGGCCGACGAGGTGGCGGAGCAGCTGCAGCCGGCGCACGCGTGACGACTTCGGCTGTCGCGGCGCGGCGAGAGCGGGCAGACTGAGCACATGAGCCGAGCAGGACAGCCCGCGGAAGCATCCGACCTCATCGACATCGATGATCTGATCGCCGCCTATTACGACAGAAAGCCGGATGCCTCGGTCCCCGAGCAGCGCGTCGCCTTCGGTACGAGCGGCCACCGCGGATCCGCACTGAGCACCAGCTTCAACGAGGACCACATCCTCGCCACCACCCAGGCGATCGTGGACTACCGCAACAGCCAGGGCATCTCAGGACCCCTCTTCCTCGGCCGCGACACCCACGGGCTGTCGTTGCCGGCGGAGCGCACGGCCATCGAGGTGCTGGTCGCGAACGKGGTCGATGTGCGCGTCGACTCGCGCGACGCGTGGGTGCCGACCCCGGCGCTCAGTCACGCGATCCTGGCCTACAACCGGGGCCGCCCGCTGGATGATCCGGGCCGGTCGGACGGCATCGTCGTCACGCCCTCGCACAACCCGCCGCGCGACGGCGGATTCAAGTACAACCCGCCGAACGGCGGCCCGGCCGACACCGACGCCACCGGCTGGATCGCCGACAAGGCGAACTCCTACATCGCCGCGAGCCTCGACGGCGTCCAGCGCACCCGCTACGCCGACCTCGACGACGAGACGCTGGGGCAGTACGACTTCCGCGACGCGTACGTGCGGGACCTCGTCAACATCATCGACATCGATGCGATCAAGCGCGCCGGTGTGCGCATCGGCGCCGACCCGCTKGGCGGGGCATCCGTCGACTACTGGGCCCTGATCGCCGAGCTGCACGGACTCGACCTCACGGTGGTGAACCCCGACGTCGACCCCACCTGGCGGTTCATGACGCTGGACTGGGACGAGAAGATCCGGATGGATCCGTCGTCTCCGTCGGCGATGGCGTCGCTGGTCGCTCGACGCGATGAGTACGACATCCTGACCGGCAACGATGCGGATGCCGACCGGCACGGCATCGTGACGCCCGATGCCGGGCTCATGAACCCGAACCACTACCTCGCGGTCGCGATCGACTACCTGTACTCGCACCGTCCGAATTGGCCGGCGGATGCCGCGATCGGGAAGACMCTCGTCTCCTCGATGATCATCGACGGGGTCGCGGAGTCGCTGGGCAGGCGCCTGCTCGAGGTGCCGGTCGGGTTCAAGTGGTTCGTGCCCGGCCTGCTCGACGGGTCGGTCGCGTTCGGCGGCGAGGAGTCGGCCGGGGCGTCGTTCCTGCGGTTCGACGGAACGGTGTGGACGACCGACAAGGACGGCATCCTGCTGTGCCTGCTCGCCTCGGAGATCCTCGCCGTCACCGGCAAGACGCCGTCGCAGCGGTACGCGGAGCTCGAGGCCGAGTTCGGGGCATCCGCCTACCAGCGTGTCGACGCGCCGGCCACGCCCGCGCAGAAGGCCGCGCTCGGAAAGCTGTCGCCGGATGCCGTGACCGCGACCGAGCTCGCCGGTGAGCCGATCACCGCCAAGCTGTCGCACGCGCCGGGCAACGGCGCCGCGATCGGCGGGCTCAAGGTGCAGACCGAGCACGCCTGGTTCGCCGCGCGCCCGTCCGGCACCGAGGACGTCTACAAGCTGTACGCGGAGTCGCTGCGCGGCCCGGAGCACCTGGCCGAGGTGCAGGAGGAGGCCCGCGCGGTCGTCGCCGCCGCCCTCGGCGGCTGAGCCACGGCCCTAGCCCCATCTCTCCGCCGAAACCACCGACTTCGCGCCAGACCACCGGGCGGTTTCAATCTGTCAGTGCAACGTCTCGGATGTACGTGTCGAGTGTTTCGGCAGGTGTCGCGAAGAGCAAGGTCTTGCGGGGTCGGATGTTGAGCAGTCGTTGCGTGTCGGCGAGGTCGGCGTCGGTGATCGTGTTGAAGTTCGTGCCCTTGGGGTAGAAGTCGCGGATCAGCCCGTTGGTGTTCTCGTTCGTGCCCCGCTGCCATGGCGAGTGCGGATCGCAGAAGAACACGGGGCAGCCCGTGGCGATCGTGAAGTCGGCGTGTCCGGCCATCTCGGAGCCTTGGTCCCAGGTGATGGTGTGCTTCAACGCGGCGGGCAGGGTAGCGATCATGTCCGCGAGGATCCCGGTCACCGTCTTGCTGTCTCGCGCGCCGGGGAGGCGTCCGAGAAGCGCGAACCGGGAGCGGCGCTCGACGAGGGTGATGATGCCGGAGTTTTCCGGGCCGACAACCAGGTCGCCCTCCCAATGGCCGGGCACGGCACGGTCCGCGGCTTCGGCGGGCCGATCGCTGAGCCGTGCCCCGTCCAGCCACGGTCGGTTGCCGCGGGGAGGGAGCTTGGACTGCGGGATGCGGGTCTTCCGGCCCGACCGCAGTGCTTTGACGACCTTCAGCTCGTCTCGCAACGCGCCTTTGCCTTGGACATACAGGGCTTGATAGATCGTCTCGTGCGACACCCGCATATCCTCCCGCCCCGGGAACAACGCCGGCAGGCGTCCGGTGATCTGCTCCGGCGAGAACCGGTCGTTCAGTCCGTCCCGGACTGCGGCACGCAACTCGCTGTTCGTGTCCAGTTTCACGGGCCGCGGTCGAGCTCGCCGCATCCGGGCGTGATGATCAGCGACCTCCGCGTCATACCGGCTGCGGTTTCGGTAGCTCAGCCGCGGACGGCGGGCGAGCTCGCGGGAGATCGTCGACGGCGACACCCCAAGCTGTCGAGCGAGTTCGGCCTGCGTCCATCCAGCGGCGAGACCCACCTCGATACGGGCACGATCCATCGGTGACAACCGTCGGCCATGCCCCACGGCGGGCTCGGCCGACCCCACCAAAACCCGATCACGTACGCCGCCGACGGCCCCCATCCGGAACTCCATGCCGACGAGCTTCGCCCACACCGTGACCTGCTGCACATCGAAGCCGACCGCGCGAGCCGTCGAAACGGTGCTCGCACCTGCTAACAGCATCCGCAACGCTCGAGCCCGAACCTCCAACGACGCATGCGATCCCATCTCGACCAACCCCTCCCGAACGATCAGCCCGAGATGTTGCACTCACCACCTGAACTCGCCCCGAGTTCTGCGCGCCAAAGTCGGTGGTCTCGGCGAAAGTCGGTGGTCTCGGGGAGAACTGGCCTCTCGGCAGTTGGTGCGGGTCAGGGTGCGGTGACGCGCAGCTCGGTGCGGACCGGGAGGTCCCAGGCATTCGGGCCTGACGCGAGGGTGTAGCCGCCGGGCTGCACGCGCAGCGCGCCGGCGTGCAGCCAGTCGTCGGTGGCCCCGTCGAGGCGCGCGGCGTCGTCCCACACCGCGAGCCGGGCGACCGGGAACTCCACCTCGACATCGCGGCTCTCGCCCGGCGCGAGCCGCACCCGGCGATACCCAAGCAGCAGGCGCTGCGGCGTGGGGATCGGCAGGGCCTCGAGCGGCTGCGCGTACACCTGCACGAGCTCGTCGACCTCCCGTTCGCCGGTGTTGCGCACCCGCACCGCGACGCGCACGACCTCGTCGTCCGCGCGGGCCTCGAACCCGGCGTGGCGGTGCGTCGCCGGCGGTGCCGGCACCTGGCCCTCGGCGAGCGCGACGGACTCGTACTCGATCCGCCCGTAGGTGCAGCCGTGCCCGAACGCGAATCGCGGCGCCTCCGGCTGGTGCCGGTAGGTCGCGCCCTGGCGGAGAGTGTCGTAGTCGAAGAGGTCACCGGCCTGCGCCTCGGTGTCCGGCCAGCTCTGGGCGAGACGACCGGTGGGCTCAGCGTCGCCCGAGAGCACGTCGGCGATGCCGTGCCCGAGCTCCTGACCGCCGTGGCTCGACCACACGACGGTCTCGGCATCCGCCACTCCATCGCCGAGCACATACGGGTAGCTCGACACGATCGTCAGCACGGAGCGGGGGTTTGCCTTTCGGGCCGCGCGCCACAGGCCGACGGCGGCGTTCGGCAGGTAGAGGTGCGGACGATCCTCGGTCTCGCGGCCCGCCAGGTGCGGGTCGTTGCCGACCGCGACGACCACGACATCGGCGCGAGCCGCCGCCTCGGCGACGGCCGCCTGCCCCGAGCGGATCGTGCGGACGCCGAAGCGCTCAGCGGCCTCGAGGGTCACCGCCTCCGCGGCGAGCAGCCCCGAGTCGCGCATCACCCGCAGCCAGCGGCCCGAGCCGAGGTGCAGCAGCGACCAGGTGCCGTCGGCGTGCACGTGCCGGCGGAAGCTCTCCTGCACGACCCAGCCGCCCACCCGGTCGGCGTCGGCGCGGACTGGCCACGCCCCGCCGGTGAGCAGGCGCCCGCTCGCGTGGGAGCGGAGGGTCAGGATGCCGTCGCCCCAGTCGGTGACGTCGAACCAGGTCGCGTCGCCCGCGGCCGGGGCGGCGGCTTCGACGACCGAGCCGTCTTCGGAGACGACGACATGGCGTCCGTTCGAGGACGCGCGCAGCGCGACGGTGTCGGCGCCGGTCACGACCTCGACCTCGGGATACCGCTCGGCGAGCGCCGCGCCGATGCCGATCGCGTAGGGCGGTGTGCCCGCGTACCAGTCGGTGAGGACGAGGTCGGCGAGCGGCCCCACGACAGCGACCCGTGCCGGCGCCGCGAACGGCAGCAGCCCGGCATCGTTGCGCAGCACGACCACCGAGCGCGTCGCCGCCTCCCGGGCGAGCTCGCGGGCGGCGGGCAGGTCGATCGCATCGACGTCGATCCCGCGATACGGGTCGTCGTCGCCGTCGAACTCGCCGGTGCGGATTCGCAGCTCGAGCAGATGCGTCACGGCGACGTCGATGTCGTCCGTGGTCAGCAGCCCCGCGGCGAGCGCCTCGCGGAGGTAGCCGATCGTCGGCGCGGCGTTGGCGTCGTTGTCGGTGAACGAGTCGAGACCGCTGCGGACGAGGGCCGCCGTCGCCGCGACATGGTCGGGCTGGGCGCGCTGTGTCGTGACGAGGAAAGTCGGGGCCCCGGCATCCGACACCACGGCGATGGATTCGTCGCTCCACGTCCGGGCTTCGGCCACGAGCTCGGGCTGGGTGTGCGCGGGCGCGCCGTTGACGCGGTTGTAGGCGAGCATCAGCCCGCCGCCGACGCCGGCCTCGATCGCGCCGCGGAACGCGGGGAGCTCCTCCTCGTGGAGGGTGCGCAGCGAGAGCTCGGAGTCGGTCACCGAGCGGTCGGTCTCGTTGTTGTAGCCCAGGAAGTGCTTGAGCGCGGGCACCGTGCGCCACACCCGCGGATGGTCGCCACGCAGGCCGCGGGAGTACGCGGTGCCGAAGTGCGCGGTGAGGTGCGGATCCTCCGAGTAGCCCTCTTCGTTGCGTCCCCACGCCGGATGCCGGAGCGTGTTCACGACCGGAGCCCACACGTTCAGGCTCACCAGGGGGTTCTCGGCGTGCTTCGCGCGCACCTCGATCGCCGCGACCTCGCCGACCTTCGCGATGAGGTCGGCATCCCAGGTCGCAGCGAGCCCCACCGGCTGCGGGAAGACCGTCGCCCGGCCGAGCCACGCGGCGCCGTGGAGCGCCTCGCACCCGGTGCGGAACTCGGCGAGGCCGAGCCGCTCGATCGCGGGGGCCGCCTGATGCAGCATCGCGAGGCGCTCGTCCGGGGTGAGCCGGTCGAGCAGATCCTTGGCGCGAACGGCGAGGGGCTGGTCGATCTGGCGGAACGTGAACGTCACTCTGGGAGCCTTTCGATGAGAACAGCGGCGGACGTGGGCGCCAGGGTGATCTGACCGTCGATGTCCGCGCCCGTGAGGAGATCGCGCAGAGGCCCGGACACTGTGACATGCCTGACCTCCGGCCCGTGGTTGAGGAGGAAGAGCGCCGGTCCACGCCGCACCGCCTCGACGTCGTCCGGGAGCACGCGGTCAGCCGCGACGCCGACCACCCCCGCGGCATCGAGCGCGTCGTCGATCACGGTGGCGAGCACATCGTCCGACACCACCGCGCCGACGTACCACGCGGTGCCGGCTCCGACGCGGTGCCGGGTGATGGCGGGCGCGCCCTCGAGATGCCCCGGCCCGAACCGCGCGAGCACGTCGGCGCCCTCGGCGCGCAGCCGCTCGCCGAGGATGCTCGCCGAGCGCGCGTCGACGGCGATCGTCGGCCCCGACGCCCAGTCCGGCTCCACCGTCAGCGCCGTCGGCTCGTCGGTCAGCCCGACCCACTCCTCGCCGCTGACCGCGACCAGGTCGCGCAGCAGGACAGGCGATCGTCCCTGCAGAATGCCCGCGTTCGCGTCGGCGACCCCGGAGAACGGGCCGATAACGACGCTCGCGCCGGCCTCCAGCGCGGCGCGGAGGGCGGCCGCGGCATCCGTCTCGACGATGTACGACTGCGGCAGGAGCACGACGCGGTAGCGGGAGAGGTCATCGCCCGGGCGCACGAGGTCGGCGGCGATGCCCCGCCGCCACAGTGCACGGTGCCACCGCTGCGACTGCTCGAGGGGGTCGAGTCGGTCCGTCACCATCCCCGGCTCCGTTCCGGCCCACCACGACGGCCAGTCGAAGAGCAGGGCGACGGATGCCTCGACCCGGGCACCGGTGATCTCCCGCAGGCGCCGCAGATCGGCCCCGAGCGCGCAGACGCCCTCGAAGACCTCGGTGTCGGCGCCGGCGTGCGGGAGCATCGCGGAGTGGAACCGCTCGGCGCCGGTGCGGGCCTGCCGCCACTGGAAGAAGCACACTGCGTCGGCACCGCGCGCGACCGCCTGGAGGGAATCGAGCCGTGCGCGCGCGGGGGTCTTCGGCAGGTTGTGCGGGCGCCAGTTCGTGGCGCTGATCGCCTGCTCCATGAGCACCCACGGCCGCCCGCCGCCGAGGGAGCGCATCAGGTCCTGGATCAGCGCGGTGTCGGACGAGACCGTGGCGGATGCGTGGTCGGGATACTGGTCGTCGGCGATGACGTCGACCTCGTCGGCCCACGACCACAGGTCGGTGAGCGGCTGGAACCCCATGAAGTTCGTCGTGATCGGCTGGGTCGCGCCGGCGGCGCGGATCGCGTCCCGCTGCTCGGCGAAGCAGCGCACCAGCTGGTCGGAGGTGTACCGGCGGAAGTCGAGCGACTGCGCCGGGTTGACCAGGTACGGCATGCGCCGCGGCGGCAGCACGTCGTCGAAGTCTCGGCAGCGCTGCGACCAGACGAGGGTGCTCCACGCCTCGTTCAGCGCGTCGATCGTGCCGTACCGCGCCCGCAGCCAGAGCCGGAACTGACGCGCGGCCTCCTCGCCGAAGTCGATCTGGCCGTACTCGTTGCCGACATGCCACATCCGGACGGCGGGGTGATCGACGTACCGGCGGGACAGGTCGGTCGTGATCGCCAGCGCGTGCTCGCGGTAGACCCGCGACGCCGGGGTGAACTGGTTGCGCGACCCGGGGATCAGCCGCACGCCGTCGCGGTCGACCGGGAGCGTCTCGGGGTGGTCGATGCCGAGCCACGGCGGGGGCGACGCGGTGGGCGTCGCGAGGTCGACGGCGATGCCGTGCGCGTGCAGCAGGTCGAGCACTTCGTCGAGCCAGCCGAAGTCGCGGGCGCCCGGCGTCGGCTCGATGCGGGCCCAGCTGAACACGCCGACGGTCACGAGGTTGACGCCGGCCCGCACCATGAGCTCGGCATCCTCGCGCCACACCTCGCGCGGCCACTGCTCGGGGTTGTAGTCGCCGCCGAAGCAGATCCCGAGATCGCGCGTCAGAGTCGCCAGTGCGCCGTCATGGGACGGTGTCGTAGGGGTTGACATGGAGCGGGAACCTCTTCATTGTGGTTTCGAAGCGCTTCAACACCAAGACCATATACTTCGGGTTGTGAGGATGTCCACGCAGAGTCGCGAACTCCACGAACTGCGCGCGTCGACGCCCGCGCACCGCTGGATCGAGGCCTACCCGGTCGGCAACGGAATTCGCGGCGCGATGTGCGCGGGCCTGGTGGGCGGCGAGCGCCTGGGGCTCAACGACACCACCGCATGGTCGGGCCGGGCCGATGCCGATCCGCTGGACGGCGCCGCGGACCGCGGGGCCACAGCCCTCGAGAATGTGCGCACCGCGATCGCCGATGGCGACATCGCCACGGCCGAAGAGCTGCTGATGCGGATGCAGACCCCCTGGACACAGGCCTATCTGCCGCTCGGCGGGATCGACATCGGCGTGCTCGACGCGGGCGGTGCCGATGTCGTCGCCGCCGACGCTTCGTCGCAGCGCCGCCTCGACCTCGCAACGGGCGTCGCGAGCCATGAGTACCGCGTCGGCGGCGAGACCGTGCGCCACCGCACGTGGGCGGACCTGGTGACCGGGGCGATCGTGCACGAAGTGACCGCCGCCACGCCGGTGCGGCTGCGCGTGCGCATCGACTCGCTCCTGCGGCGGCGCGCCGCGGCGTACGGGAACGACGGCGACCTGGCGGCCGAGTGGCTCCTTCCGGTGGATGTCGCACCCGGCCACGAGAGCCCGCCCGAGCCGGTCCGCTACGACGAGCGCAGCGGCCGCCACGGCGCGATCGTCCTGCGCAGCTTCGTCACGGGCGCCATCGCCGACGGCACGCTCACCACGGCCGCAGCGACGGCCCACGTGCTCACCATCGCCACCGCCACCGCGCCATCGCTCCCTGGTGACCCCGACGACGAGCGCGATGCCGCGGGCCGCGCGAGAGCGCTGCTCGACAGCATCCTCCCGCATGGCGACGCGGCCGCCTTCGCCGCCGAACTGCACGATGCGCACGCGGCCGCTCACGGCGCGCAGTACTCGCGCTGTCTGCTCGACCTCCCCTCTCCCGAAGGCGCCGCAGATCTCGACACCGTGGAGCGCGTGCACCGCGCCCAGGAGCGCCCCGACGAGGGACTCGCGGCGCTCGCCTTCCACTACGGCAGGTACCTGCTGATCGCGTCGTCGCAGCCGGGGGGCCTCCCGGTGACCCTGCAGGGGCTGTGGAACGCGGAACTGCCCGGCCCGTGGTCGAGCGCGTACACCGTCAACATCAACACGCAGATGGCGTACTGGCCTGCCGAGACCACGGGGCTGGCGGAGTGCCACGAGCCGCTGCTGCGATTCGTGCAGCGCCTCGCCGGCCCCACCGGCACAGCGGTGGCCCGGGAGCTCTACGGCGCCGACGGCTGGGTCGCCCATCACAATTCGGATGCCTGGGCCCACGCCGCGCCGGTCGGCGCCGGCCACGGCGACCCGGCCTGGGCGAACTGGTCGCTCGGCGGGGTGTGGCTCGCGCTGCACCTCTGGGATCACTACGCCTTCGGGGCCGACCTCGACTACCTGCGCGACCAGGCGTGGCCGGTGCTGACCTCGACGGCGCAGTTCGCGATGTCGTGGATCAGCGGCGACGACGCGCGCGCGTGGACGAGCCCGTCGACCTCCCCGGAGAACCACTACGTCGACGACGACGGCCACGTCCGTGGGGTCGCCACGACCGCGACGATGGACGTCGCCCTGCTGCGCGAGCTCGCCGCGGTGTGCCGGCAGGCCGCCGCCGTGCTGGGCGACGACGCACCGTGGGTCACCGCCCTCGAGGCGCGCACCGACGCCCTGCCCGACCCGAGTGTGTCCGAACGCGGCGACCTGCTCGAGTGGGACCGGCCCAGGGTCGAGTCCGAGCCGCTGCACCGTCACCTGTCGCACCTGGTCGGCCTGTTTCCGTACGCGCAGATCACCCCGACCGGCACGCCCGCGCTCGCGGAGGCCGCCGCGAACTCGATCCGGCTGCGCGGTCCCGAATCGAGCGGGTGGTCGCTCGCGTGGCGCGCCGCCATGCAGGCCCGGCTCCGCGACGGCGAGGCCGTGCACGCCCAGCTGCGGCTCGCGCTGCGTCCGTCCGAGCCGAGCGCGGCCGCGCACCGCGGCGGCGTGTACCCCAACCTCTTCAGCGCCCACCCGCCGTTCCAGATCGACGGCAACCTCGGGCTGACGGCGGCGATCGCCGAGGCGCTCATGCAGTCGCACCACGGCACGATCGCCCTGCTCCCGGCGCTGCCCCCGCAGTGGCCGCGCGGCTCGGTGCGGGGCCTCCGGGCACGAGACGGCGTGCTGGTCGACATCGACTGGGACGAGGGACGACTTTCTCGCGCGCGGCTGAAGGCGACGGCACGAGCCACGACAATGAAGGTGACCGATCCGGATGGGGCGATCGGCACMTACGAGCTCGCACCTGGGGCGATGGTCGAGATCGACGAAGCAGAGCGGAGATTCACATGGTGACGATCGCGGACGTTGCTGAGGCGGCGGGCGTGTCGATCTCGACGGTCTCGTACGTCATGAGCGGCAAGCGGGCGATCTCGCAGCAGACCCGTGACCGCGTGGAGCTCGCCATCGACAAACTGGGCTTCAGCCCGCACGCCGGAGCGCGTTCGCTCGCCTCCCGCTCCACCAACGTCATCGGGCTGCAGGCGCCACTGCGCTCTGGCGTGGATGTGCACGTCATCATGCAGATCGTCACCGGCGTGGTGACGCAGGCACGCCTGCACGGCTACGACATCCTGCTGCTCGCGAGTGACGACGCGAAGGCGCTCGAGCGCGCCGCGCGGGGGTCGATGGTCGACGCCCTGCTGCTGATGGACGTCGAGTCCGACGATCCGCGCATCGATACGCTCATCGGCCTCGGTCATCCGAGCGTCCTGATCGGCCTCCCGTCGGGGCGGCGCGCGATCCCGTGCGTCGACTTCGACTTCGAGGCGGCGGGCTGGCTGGCCGTCGACCGGCTCGTCGCGCTCGGCCATCGCAAGCTCGCCCTGATCGGGTCGCCGCCCGAGGTGATCGCCCGGCACACCTCGTATGCCGACCGCCTGACCCGCGGCTTCCAGGCCGCGTGCGAGGCCAACAAGGTCACCGGCATCGTGCACTCCTGCCCCAGCAGTGCGGAGGCGACCGCCGTCGTCGACGAGGTGATCGCCGACGACCCGGGCATCACGGGCTTCTTCGTCCACAACGAGGGCGCGCTGCCGCACGTCGCCCCACACCTGGCCGAATACGCCCGTCGGCGCGCCGACGCGATCTCGGTCGTCGCGCTCTGCCCCGAAGACGTCGCGAGATCCGTGCCGGGGCTCGCTGACAGCATCGCGGTGCCTGCCGAAGCGATGGGCGCCGCGGCGACCGACATGATCTGCGAGATCCTCGCGCACGCCGCCAAGCCGACCGTCCGCCTGCTGCCGCCCGCGCTCTCCGGCGGTCTGGCGATCGCCCCGAAGTGACGGCATCCGCATGAGAATCGATACCGAGAGCAGAGCTCTGAGCGGAGCGAGCGCCTTCATCGCCTTCGTCGCGCTGAACGTCGTCTACCTGGTGTGCTGCCTCCCGGTCGTCACGATCGGCATGGCCACGAGCGCCCTATTCGAGGTGATGCTGCGCTACTCCGACGACGAGCGCGGAAGCATCGTCAAGGACTTCTTCCCCGCCATGGGCCGCAACGCGCTGCGCGGGACCGTCGTCTTCCTCGCGCTCGGGCTGCCCATGACGGCGCTCCTGTTCGCCGGGACGTTCTGGGTCGCAGCCGCGAGCATCGTCTCGGGTGCGGCGGCGATCGTCGCATTCCTCGGCGCGCTGTACCTGTTCGCGGCCCTGCTGCACGGCCTCGGCCTCGTCGCGAACTTTCACACCACGATCCCGCGGACGCTGAAGAACGCCCTGCTGCTGCCGGCCGCCGAGCCGCTGCGCACGGGTGCGCTCGTACTCATCCCGCTCGCGGTGGTGGCGATCACGGCCGTGTTCCCCGTCTTCATCGTCATCCTCCTCACTATCGCGTTCTCGTTCGGCGCATATGGCGCCGCCTTCGTCTTCCGCGGTGTGTACGCGCGCCACGTCGAAGAGTGAAAGCGGGGCCCGGAGATCGAATCTCCGGGCCCCGCTCACAGTGACCTGAGGTCAGCCGAACTTCGTGGCCACCTCGACGCGCGCCGCGTCCTGCGCCTTGGCGTTGTCCATGTCGACCTTGAGGACCTTGTCGTAGCCGAGGCCGTTGACGGTGTCCTGCAGCTGCTTGAGCRGCGAGTCGAACTCGCTGTCGCTCGATGCGAACGACATCTTCCAAGAGAGCTCGACGATGCTCGCCTTGATCTGATTGCGCAGGGTCGAGATCTCCGAGCTGTCGGCCGGGGCGACATAGCCGGAACCGGGCGCCACCGCGACCTGATCGGCCTTCACCAGATAGTCCATCGTGCTCGTGGCGTCATCCATCTTGCTCGACCAGTCGGTCGACACCGGGTTTGCCGTCGACTCCTGGTAGGTCGGCCAGAACTGATAGCTGAAGGGCTGCCCCGTCGCCTCGTCGACCTGGATGGGCAGCACGGTGGTGACGTTGAGCGCCGACGCGCCGTCCTTGTAGGTGCCGCCGCCCCACTCTTCGGGAACCTTCGCGCTGCCGTCGCCGAGAAGCGCCTCGCGGCCGAAGTCGCTGAGCTCAGGCTCGTTGCTGGAGTTGAGGTCCCACGTCAGACCCTCGGGACCCGCGGCGCCCTGCGTCTGGCTGTTGTTCGAGTACGTGCCCTCGGCCGAGTAGAGCCAGTCGATGAACGCAGCGATGCGCTGCGGGTCCTTGGCCTTCGAGCCGATCGCGAAGATCTGCTTGCCGCCGTAGACCGATGCTCCGTACGAGAAGATCGTCTGGTCCTTGATGGGGGCGATCTCGAAGCCCTTGCCGGCGGCCAGGTTGGCCTCCGTGTTGAAGGCGGGCTGCGCCTGCCAGGGCCACGGCGAGAAGAGCACCTGTCCGTTCTGGAACTTCGAGAACAGCGTGTCGTAGTTCTGCGTCGTCGAGTCCGGGTCGAGCAGCCCCATCTGGTTGGCCTCGTAGAAGAAGTGCAGCGCGCGCACGTACTCGGAGTCCGAGTCGACGATGCTCTGATAGTCCGAGCCGTCGGCCTTGGCCAGTACGAAGCCCATCTCGTCGTAGCCGTAGAACGTCGTCGGCTGCTTCGCGTTGTTCATCATGTTGCCGTCCCAGTCCTTGAACAGGGAGAGGCCGTACGTCTTCCCGCCGTTGTCCGCGGTCGGCTGGAGATCCTGCATCTTCTTCAGGACCGGCAGGATGTCTTCGAGCGTGTTGATCGGCGGGTATCCGAGCTGCTTGTACAGATCCCAGCGGATCATCGCGCCGAAGGTCGAGCTGAGCCCTTCGCTCGGTTCGGTCGGCTTGATGGTCGAGACCTGGGTCGGGAACCCGAAGACGCCGTCCTTGCCGTCGTTGACCTTCTGCAGCGCCGCGTCGAACACCTCCGCGTTGCTCATCTGCGTGTAGTAGTCGGAGGCGTCGATGACGAGACCGCCCTGGACGAGCTGGTCGAACTGCTTGCCCTGGTCGGTGATGATGAGGTCGCCCAGGTTGCCTGCCGCGACGCGGGTGTTGTAGAGCGTGTCACCGCCGCCCGCGACGTTCGGGGCGATGATGTTGAGCTTCATGTTGAACTTGTCTTTGACGATCTTGGCGAACCAGCCCTGCTGGACGCCCATGTAGTTCGCCAGACCGTCGAACACGTCGATCGTGATCTCGTCATCCCACTTGGTGGGGAACGGGCCCGATGCGTCGCCCGTCGTGCTCGCCTGCTCGCCTCCGAACAGGGAGCACCCGGTCAGCGACAGGGCCACCACCGCGGTTGCGGTGGCTGCGGCCAATATCCTCTTGAGCTTCATTGCTATTCCTTTCTTGGTGATGTGGTGCCCGGTCGGCGTCGTCAGCCCTTGACGGCGCCCAGCATGATGCCCTTGACGAAGAATCGCTGGAAGAGCGGGTAGATGAAGATGATGGGGAGCACGACGAGCACCGAGACCGTCATCCGGATGGATGTCGGTGTCTGAGACGTGGCGGCCCCAGCGATCGCAGAGAGGTTGCCACCGGCGTTCTGTGCGGCCGACGCGAGACTCGACGCCTGGTTGATGAACATGTAGAGCAGGTACTGCAGCGTGTACAGGCTCTGGTCGGTGACGTAGATCAGCGTGTCCTGGAACATGTTCCACTGCGTCACCGCCGAGAAGATGGCGACGGTCGCGAGGATCGGGGTCATGTTGGGCAGGTAGATGCGGAAGAAGATCTGGAGGATGTTCGCACCGTCGACCTCCGCGGCTTCCTGGAGCGTTCGCGGCATCGACTCGACGAACGTCTTGACCAGGATGATGTTGAACGGCTGCACGATGAACGGCAGCACGTAGACCCAGAAGTTGTTGGTCAGGCCGAGCCCCTTCATGATGATGAAGACGGGGATCAGGCCGGCGCTGAAGTACATCGTGATGATGGTGAAGCGATACCAGAAGCTCCGCCCCCACATGCGCTCCTGCGTGAACATGAAGCCGAGGAACGCGGATGCCAGCACCGTCGCCGCTGTGCCGATCACGGTGCGCGCGACCGAGACGGCTGCCGCCATGGGCAGCCCCTGCAGCTTGAAGACCTCGGCATAGTTCGACAGGTGGATGTCGATGGGCCACAGCCGCACGTCGCCGAGCGCCGAGACGTCGTTCGCCGAGATCGAGTTGATGATCAGGTAGTAGAACGGGTACGCGCAGATGAGGGCGAAGACCGCGAACGCGGTGTAGTTGAGGATCGCGAATGCCCAGTCGCCGGACGTGCGGGGCTGGCGCACCGCACCGGTGGGACGGGGCGCCTTCGTGAAGGTCGTTTTCGTGACGAAGCTCATCGTGGTCCGCCCCTCAGATGATCGATGCGCCGCGCACGCGCTTGGCGATGACGTTGACGGTGAGCAGGAGGATGACCGAGATGAGGCTCTTCAGCATGCCGATCGCGGTCGCCATCGAGAGGCTGTTGCCCGTGATGCCGATGTTGTAGACGTACAGGTCGAGCACCTGGATGTACTGCTTGTTGAACGCGTTCTGGAACACGTAGTACTGCTCCATGCCGTTGTTGAGCAGGTTCGCGATCGAGAGCATGAGCAGCACGATGTAGGTGGGCATGAGCTGCGGCACCGTGATGTACCACATCGTCTGGAAGCGGCCGGCGCCGTCGAGCTTGGCCGATTCGTAGAGCGACGGGTCGATGCCCGAAATCGACGCGAGGTAGATGATGGCGCCCCAGCCGAGGCCCTTCCACAGGCTCCAGAGCAGCATCGTGCCCCACACGAACTTGTCAGTGTCGAGGAAGTGGATCGGGGTGGTGATGAGCCCGGCGTCCTGAAGCACGTCGTTGACGAGCCCGCTCGACGAGAACAGCGAGAACGCGATGACGTAGACCAGCACCCAGGAGATGAAGTTGGGCAGCGTCGTGAGGGTCTGCACCGAGTTGCGGAACCGGGAGGACCGCACCTCATTGAGGAACACCGCGAATGCGAGCGGCAGGAGCGACGTCGCGATGCCGAGGAAGCTCATCGCGAGCGTGTTGATGAGCACCTGTCCGATCTGCTGCAGCTGAGTCGGCGAGTCGAACAGGAGCCGGAACCACTGCAGCCCGACGAATTCACTGCCCTTGAGCCCGAGCGCCGGCTGGTAGTCGTACAGCGAGAAGATCCAGCCGTAGAGCGGCAGGTAGGAGAACAGGAACAGCAGGATCATGAACGGCAGGATGCACACGAAGAGCCAGAACGACTTCTTGTACCCGCGGGGTCGGCGGGTCTTCCGCTCCGTCCGCTGGCCGCGCTTGTCGAGGTTGGCGACCGCAGCCTCCCTGATGACGGTCTGAGTCGTCATCGAGACACCTCGCCCAACATGAGCACTGTGCCGTCGCTTCCCGGACGTCGGTGCATGTCGTCACTCCCTCGTGTACGTAGCTGGCAAGCGCTCCGTGGGAGCGCTACCAAGGTAGATCAACGATCGAAGCGCTTCGATGTCGAACCGCTTCGATAGCGAGAGTATGCGCACTTCCCTCGCGGCGTCAAACATTCTTTTGTAACGCCCAGGTAACGTTTCCGATCACCAGTGGGCGATCGGCCAGCCTTCGGAGTCCCAGCCGAGCGGGAGCAGCGCGAGCTGAAACGCCCCGTTGTGGCGGCCGTCGTAATAGTGCACGGCGAGCGTTCCGTCCGCCGCGGACTGCCCGCCGGGGCCGATGTGCACGCCGCCGTCGCCGTCGAGCACACTGGTCCCGCCGCCCTCCAGCAGGGCGACGTCGTCGCGATCGAGGTACGGCCCGGTCACCTCATCGGCGCGACCGACCATCACGTGGTAGGTGCTCGCGAGCGCCTGGCAGCAGGAGTCGAACGAGACGAACAGGAAGTAGTCGCCGTCGTGCTCGACCACGTACGGCGCCTCGATGGCATTGGGGGGCACACCGCGGTCGGCGAGGCGCAGTGGCTCCGCGGCATCCGCTCGCTTGCCATCCGGCCATTCCAGGGCGACCATGCGGATGCCGCTCCAGAACGAGCCGAACGCCATCCAGGGTTCGCCGGCGGCGTCGACGATGACACCGGGGTCGATCGCGTTGAAGTCGTCGGCGGTCGTCGAAGCGAGCACCTCGCCGTGATCGACCCACGCGTAGGCGGGGTCGTCGGGATCGAGCGTCGTGTTCGTGGCGAGCGCGATGACCGATGTGTTCTTCCCGAAGGTGGACGCGGCGTAGTACAGGTACCACGTGCCCTCGTGCTCGATGAGCTCGGGCGCCCAGAGGTTCGAGACGCCGGGGACGGCCTCCCCCAGCCAGTCGGGCTTGTGGGCCCAGACCTCGCCGCGGTACTGCCAGGTCAGCCCGTCGCTCGATGACCGGATCTGGATGTTGCCGTCGGCCACGTTCTGGCTGCCGGTCGAGTAGACGTACTCGACGTCGTCCGCGACCGCGAACGCGGGGTCGTGTGCCGAGAGATCGCCGGTCAGCTCCCGCGCACCGGCGGGCGGTGGCGGGGCGGGCGGCGCGCAGGCGACGAGCGCGACCACGACCATCCCGGCGACCACCGCACGGGCAACCCCGCGCCACTTCGCACCGAAACCACCGACTCTCGCCGAATCCACCCGTTTTGAGCGACTCAACTGGGTGGACTCGGCGAGAGTGAGTGGTTTCGGCATGATGGTCAGCCGAGCGAGATCGCCGTCCACGACACCGGCGGCAGGGTCACGGTGAGTCGGTTGCCGTCGAGGACGGCGGACTCGTTCGCCTTCAGCCCGACCCGCTCCGGGTTCTCCAGCGTGTTCGCGGCGGAGCGGTCGTCGTCCCAGAGCGAGAGGGCCTCCCGCACCGAGAGGCCGTCGAGCGCCGAGATGTCGACGGTGACCTCGTGGGCCTCGGTCTGGTCGCGGTTCACCAGGAAGAGGGCTGTGGCCCGGGTCTCGGGGTCATGGGTGGCCACGGCATCCAGCAGCGGCACTTCGCCGTAGACCTCGGTCGTGTAGGTCGGCGACTCGAGGCGCACCTCGAGCGAGTGCCCCACCGCGAGGCGCGAGGTCGTGGCGAACGGGAAGAAGGTGGTCTGCTTCCACGCGATGCCGCCGGGCTCGGTCATGATCGGGGCGATGACGTTGACGAGCTGGGCGAGCGAGGCGCTCGTCACCCGGTCGGCGTGTTTGAGCAGCGAGATCATGAGGTTGCCGAAGACGACGGCATCCGCCACCGAGTAGGCGTCTTCGAGCAGCCGGGGCGCGACCGGCCAGTTCTCGACGCCCTCGATCTTGTCGACGCCGTGGTAGCGGTCGATGTACCAGACGTTCCACTCGTCGAACGAGATGTCGATCTTCTTCGTGCTGCCCTTGACCGCGCCGACGTGGTCGGCGGTGGCGATGACCGTCTCGATGAAGCCATCCATGTCGACGGCCGAGGCGAGGAAGCCGCCGAGGTCGCCACCCTTCTCCTCGTAGTACGCGTGGCAGGAGATGTAGTCGACGTCCTCATAGGTGTGGTGCAGCACGACCCGCTCCCACTCGCCGAAGGTCGGCATGTGGGCGCTGGAGGATCCGCACACCACGAGCTCGAGCCCGGGGTCGACCTGGCGCAGCGCCTTGGCCGTCTGCGACGCGATCTTGCCGTAGTCGTCGGCTGAGCGATGGCCGAGCTGCCATGGGCCGTCCATCTCGTTGCCGAGGCACCACATGCGCACGTCGAACGGCTCGGTGCGCCCGTTGGCCACGCGGCGGTCGGACAGCGCCGTGCCGCCCGTGATGTTCGAGTACTCGAGCAAGTCGAGCGCCTCGAGCGTGCCGCGCGTGCCGAGGTTCACGGCGAGCATGAGCTCGCTGCCGACCTTGTCGAGCCACGAGGAGAACTCGTGCAGGCCTACCTCGTTGGTCTCGGTCGAGTGCCAGGCGAGGTCGAGGCGGCGGGGTCGCTCCGCGCGCGGTCCGACGCTGTCCTCCCAGCGGAAGCCGGAGACGAAGTTGCCGCCCGGGTAGCGGATGGCCGAGACGCCCAGTTCGCTGACAAGCTCGATGACGTCCTCGCGGAAGCCCTCGGCATCCGCGGTGGGGTGCCCTGGTTCGTAGATGCCGTCGTAGACGCACCGACCCAGGTGCTCGACGAAGGAGCCGAAGAGGCGGCGGTTGATCGGTCCGACCGCGAAGCGGGGATCGATGGTGAGGCGTGCGGAATGCATGGAAAATCCTTCGTGTCCGAAATCGGTACGGGTGTTCGAGGGTGAAAGGCGGGGCGACCGGGGGCTATTTGAGACTTCCGATGGCGAGTCCGCCCTGCCAGTACCGCTGCATGGCGAGGAACGCGATCACCAGCGGCACGATCGAGACGAGCGAGCCGATGATGATGAGGCTCCAGAGCGAGGTCCCGCCGCCGTTGTTGGCTGCGGCGAGGCTCTGCCACTGGTTGATGCCGACCGTGACCGGGAACAGCAGGTTGTTCTGCAGCATGGCGAGCGGCAGGAAGAAGTTGTTCCAGGTGGCGACGATCGACAGCAGGAGCACCGTCACGATCGCCGGCCGCATGAGCGGCACCGCGACCTGCAGGAAGATGCGCAGCTCGCCCGCCCCGTCGACACGTGCCGCGTCGAGCAGTTCGTCGGGCACGGCGTCGCGGGCGAACACCATCATCAGGTACACACCGAACGGGTTCAGCAGCGAAGGCAGGATGACCGCCCACACGGTATTGGTGAGGTGGAACTGCGACAGCATGATGAACGTCGGGATGACGAGTGCGGTGAGGGGCACCATCACCGAGCCGAGCAGGATCGCGAAGGTGACCTCGCGGCCCTTGAACGCGAACTTCGCGAACCCGTAGCCGGCGAGCACGGCGAGCACCGTGGCTCCCACGCCGCCGGTGATGGCGTAGAAGGCGGAGTTGCCGATCCACCGCAGGTAGATGCCGCCGTTGTAGGTGAACAGCTGCCGCAGGTTGCCGATGTAGTCGATCGAATCCGCGAACCACAGCGCGTTCCCGCCGCCGAACAGGCCGGACGCATTCTTCGACGCGTTGATGATGATCCAGAAGAACGGCACCAGGAAGTAGATGAGCAGGATGCCGAGGACGAGGTGGGCTCCGAAGTGACGCGGTTTCGGCGCACGACGATACCCGTTGGGGGCGAGCGGCTCGGTGGTTTCCGTGGTGCCGGTGGTGGCGGTGGTCATTGCAGGAACCCTCCTCCGCGCTTGCGCGTCGCGATCAGGAAGATGTAGACGCAGATGAAGACGACGATTCCGAGGGCGAACGAGATCGCCGAGCCGTAGTTGAAGTTGGCGAGCGCGAACGCCTGCTGGTAGGCGTACATGTTCGGGGTGAAGTCGGGGCCGATCGATCCGGCCGCCAGGAACTTGAGCATCGTCGGCTCGTTGAAGAACTGCAGCGTGCCGATGAGGGCGAACACCAGGATCAGCACGAGCGAGTTGGCGATCATCGGCACCTTGATGCGCACGGCGATCTGCCAGGCGTTGGCGCCGTCGATGCGGGCCGCCTCGTAGATGGTCGGATCGATCCCTCGCAGGGCGGCGTAGAGGATGATCATGTAGTACCCGGCCCATTGCCAGGTGACGACATTGAGCAGCCCGAAGAAGATGAGGCCCTGACTCAGGAAGTCGGGCGCGGTGAGGCCGAAGGCGCCGAAGATGTCGCCGAGCGGCCCGAAGTTCTTGCTGTAGAGGAAGCCCCACATCAGAGCGCCGATGACGGCGGGGATCGCATAGGGCAGGAAGACCATGAGCCGCGCGAATCGCGTGAACCACGTGGTCACCGCGTCGAGGATGAGCGCGATCGCCAGCGAGATGAGCATCTGCAGCGGGATCAGCACGATCGAGAAGCGGATGACGAACCACACGCCGTTGAGGAAGTGCTCGTCTGTGAACGCCTTGAGGTAGTTGTCGAACAAGACGAACTGCGTGCCCCCGATGAGGGCCTTCTTGAACAGCGACAGATAGAACGCATAGATGAGCGGAGCGACGAGGAAGATGGCGAAGACGATGGCGAACGGTGCGACGAACGCCCAGCCGATCAGCGAGTGGCGTCGTCGCGCTCGCGCGATGTTCGCCCGCTCCTTCGGTGGCTTCGATGGCGCCGTTGGCGCGAGAGTGGTGGAGGCCATGGTGGGTTCCTAGCTGTGGTGTGGCGGGGGGCCGGCCGCCCGAAGGTGACCGACCCCCAACCGACGACGACTACTCGGTGACGGTGAAGCCCTGCTCTGTGGCGTAGTCGACGAGCTTCTTCTGAAGATCGTCGGCCGCCTGGGAACCGGACTTCTCACCGTTGTTGATCGCGGCGAGCTCCTCGGTGAACGAGGCGTAGTAGAACGAGCCGAACGGGCTGTAGGTGAAGCCCTCGTAGGCGTCCGCCGCGGGGACGTACACCTCCTTGTTCGCCTGCTGTCCGTTGAAGAACCCGACCTCCGCGTCCACGAACTCGTCCGACGTGAGGACGTTGTTGTTGAGCGGGAAGATGATCTGGTTCTGCCAGCCATCGGCCAGCGAAGCGTCGTCGGCGTAGATGCCGAGCGCGACCTTCGCGGCCAGCTCCGGCTGCTTCGACTGGCTGGTCACCGAGAAGGCGGAGCCGCCCCAGTTGACCGAGACGGGGTTCGCGGTGTCCCACTGCGGGAGCGGAGCGACGGCGAACTTGCCGGCGTCGTCACCCTCACCGACGCCTGCGCCGGTGAGGTAGCCGGGCGCCCAGGCCGCCGAGACGTAGGTGGCGTAGTCGCCGCCGACGACCCCGGAGATGTACTCGGGCGTGAACTGGTCCTGCGTGCCGACGAGGCCCTTCTCGACGAGGCCCGCCCAGTAGTCGAGCACCTCCTTGGAAGCGTCGTCGTTGACCTTGATGCCGATCTCCTCAGGAGTGGCCGGGTCGTAGGTGAAGGGCGTGGCGCCGTTCTGGATGGTGAGCGCCATGAACACGGCAGGCACGTTGGCGCCGACGTCGCCGAAGAGGGGCCCGCCGGCGTCCTTGACCTTCTGCGCTGCGGCCTCGTACTCGGCCCACGTGGTGGGCGGGGTGATGCCGTACTGCTCGAAGACGTCGGTGCGGTAGATCATGCCCATCGGGCCGCCGTCGACCGGAGCGCCGTACACGGCGTCGCCGACCGAGACGTCTTTCCAGGCGCCGGCGCTGAAGTTGTCTTTGACATCGGCGACGCCGAAGTCGGAGATGTCGACGAGCGCCTCCTGCACCACGTAGTTCGGGATGCGGTCCGCCTCGAGCATGATGACGTCGGGCGCGCCGGTGCCGGCGGAGATCGCGGTCTGGAACTTGTCGTACTCGTCGTTGCCCTGGCCGACGTTGGTCCAGCAGGCCTGGACCTCGTCGCTGCCCGCGTTGAAGTTGTCGACGACCTTGTCCATGTTGGGGTACCAGCCCCAGACCGACACGGTGGGGAGGTCGGTCTTCGTGATCTTGTTGGTGCAGCTGGCGGCGTCGCCGCCGCCGCCGTCCGTGCTGGTGCTGCTGGTGTCGGCGCTGCAGCCGGACATCAGCAAGGTGATCGCCATGGCCGATGCGGCCGCGAGCGCGAGCTTGTTGTTCACTGTGCTCGGTTCCCTTCGGGTGTGTGAGGAGGACTTCTCTGTCGGTGCGCCACCCAGAAGGCCGGACGTCGTGAGTGATTTCGGACAGGGGCTTCTGCGCCCCATCTCGATCACCCTCGACCGTCGACCCTTATCTTCCGGCTGACTTACAACGTTGTAAAGTAAACGTTGTAAATGGCATCATGCCGGGATCGCGGGACACTGTCAAGCGTCGTTACCGAGTTGCCGTCGACTCGCGCTCGATGATCCGGAACTGCGCGAGGTGCAGCCGAGGGGCGCCTACCGCATCCGGGCTTTCGATTCGCTCCATCAGCGATCGGACGGCGACCTCGGCGATCTCGGCGCGTCCGGGGTCGACTGTGGTCAGACTCGGGAGCGAGTACATCGCCTCGTCCAGGGCGTCGAACCCGATGACGGACACGTCATGCGGGATCCGGTAGCCGGCCTCCTGCAGCACCCGCATCGCGCCCAGGGCGAGGGTGTCGTTCAGTCCGAACACCGCGTCGAACGGGGCCTCTCGGGCCAGCAGCTCGCGCATCGCGATGGCGCCGTTCGAGCGGTGCCACAGGGTCGTGTGCACGATGATCCGTTCGTCGAACGGGATGCCGGCTGCCTCGAGCGCCTCGAGATACCCGCGGAGGCGGAGTCCCGCCGATCCGACCACCTCGCCCTCGTGCGCGCCGATGACCGCGATCCGGCGGCGGCCGCGCGCGATGAGATGCTCGGTCGCCGCCCGCGCCGCCTCGATGTTGCGCATCGTCACGTGATCGGTCGGGCCCTCGAAGATGCGCTCGCCCAGCAGCACGAGCGGATACGACACGTCGAGGCGTGCCACATCATCCATGCCCATGCCGAGCGGGCTGAAGATGAGCCCGTCGGTCATCTTGCGCTGCGCGCTGGCCAGCAGCTGCAGCTCGCGCTCGCGGTCACCGCCGGTGTGCTCGATGATGACGACCTGCCCCACGCGCTCGGCAGCGCGGATCACGGAGTCGGCGAGTTCGGCGAAGTAGCTGAGGCTCAGCTCCGGCAGGGCGAGGGCGATGGCTCCGGTGCGCCCCGAGCGCAGGCTGCGCGCGGAGAGGTTCGGCTGGTAGCCCAGCTCGTCGATCGCCACATTCACCCGCGCCCGGGTGGCCGGGCGCACATGCGGGTAGTCGTTGATGACGTTCGAGACCGTCTTGATCGACACGCCGGCAGCGCGGGCGACATCGTGCAGCGTCACCGACATGACCACTCCTCCCCCAACGCCTCCCGACTCTACAACGTTGTAGAAGACGCAGGATCGTCTCCGGACATCATGGCGGGCAGACCCTGGGTCGCGCCATCTCGCAGAGCCGAGGCATCCCTGATTCGAAGTCTCGCGAGGCACCCGGGCAGAATGGGGACATGTCCTGGCTTGTGACCGGCGGCGCCGGCTATATCGGAGCGCACGTCGTGCGCGCCCTCGCGAAAGCCGGCCTGACGCCGGTCGTGATCGACGACCTCTCCAGCGGGCACGCCTCGTTCGTGCCCGACGGAGTGCCGCTGGTGCGCGGCACGATCCTCGACCGCGACCTCGTGGAGCAGACGCTGCGCGAGCATCGCGCGGTCGGCGTGATCCACGTGGCCGGGTACAAGTACGCCGGCGTCTCGGTCACGCGTCCGCTGCACACCTACGCGCAGAACGTCGAGGGCACCAGGGTGGTGCTCGAGGCGATGCAGGCGGCGGATGTCGCGAACATCGTGTTCTCGTCGTCCGCGGCCGTGTACRGCACGCCCGATGTGCCGCTCGTCACCGAGGATCTCCCGAAGCGCCCCGCCTCGCCCTACGGCGAGTCGAAGCTGATCGGCGAGTGGCTGCTGCGCGATCAGGCGACCGCGACGGCGGAGTCGGGGCATCCGCTGCGTCACACCTCGCTGCGCTACTTCAACGTCGTCGGCTCGGGCGATCCCACGGTCTACGACACGAGCCCGCACAACCTCTTCCCGCTCGTCTTCGAGGCGCTGATCGAGGGCCGCACGCCTCGCATCAACGGCGACGACTACGACACCGCGGACGGCACGAACGTGCGCGACTACGTCCACGTCGCCGACATCGCGGCAGCCCACGTCGTCGCGGCGCAGCGGCTCGCGGGCGGCGACCCAGTCGAGTCCGCCTACAACCTCGGTTCGGGCGACGGTCTCTCGGTGCGCCAGATCATGGACGCGATGGCCCGCGTCACCGGGGTCGACTTCACCCCCGAGATCGCGGCGCGACGCGCCGGCGACCCCGACCGGATCGTCGCCACCGGCGAGCTCGCCGCGCGCGACCTCGACTGGGCGAACCGGTACTCGGT
>NZ_JBFUFC010000025.1:0-30712 GCF_056403635.1 Microbacterium sp. P2_F9
GCTTGGCCTCGCGATGCTGTTCTTCGTCGCGGGCTCGGAGGTCGAGTTCACCGTGTTCCGCGGCCGGATGGGCCGCAACGCCGTGATCGGCTGGCTGCTCAGCCTCCTGATCGGCATCGGGGTCGGCTGGCTGATCGCTCCCGGCGAGGCGGCGGTCATCATCGGCATCGCGCTCAGTTCCACGGCGCTCGGGACGATCCTCCCGATCCTGCGCGATGCCGGCGAGCTGCGCACCCCGTTCGGCCGCGCGATGGGCGCAGTCGGGGCCGTGGGCGAGTTCGGCCCGCTCATCGCGATCTCGATCTTCCTCGGCAGCCGGGCCCCCGACATCTCCGCGCTCGTGCTCGCGGTGTTCGCGCTGGTCGCGGGACTCTCCATCTGGCTCGCCTTCAAACTGCCGCGCGGCGCGATGCACCGCTTCGTCAACTCGAGCCTGCACACCTCGGGGCAGTTCGCGATCCGCGTAGTGCTGTTCATCCTCGCCGGCCTGCTCACCCTCAGCATCGTGCTCGACCTCGACATCCTGCTCGGCGCCTTCACCGCCGGCATCGTCTGGCGCCTCATCATGCGCGACGCAGCAGAGTCGGATCGCGCGGCGGTCGAGAGCAAGGTCGAGGCTGTCGCCTTCGGGTTCCTCGTGCCGATCTTCTTCATCTACACCGGGCTGACGTTCGACCTCGATGCCCTCCTCGCCCAGCCGACCCTGTTCCTTCTGCTCCCCGTGGCAC
The DNA here is from genome assembly GCF_056403635.1 of Microbacterium sp. P2_F9. Taxonomy (NCBI): domain Bacteria; kingdom Bacillati; phylum Actinomycetota; class Actinomycetes; order Micrococcales; family Microbacteriaceae; genus Microbacterium; species Microbacterium sp. P2_F9. Next base: position 729 of record NZ_JBFUFC010000025.1, read on the forward strand.
TTGTCGCACTGCTGATCGTGCGCGGCCTTCCGTCCATGCTGGCGGCCCCACCGGGATCGACCGGGCGGGATCGGGTTTCCATCGTTCTGCTGGGCGCCACCGCGTTGCCCATCATCGTCGCCGTGACGGCCATCGGGGTCGACGAGAAGATCATCTCGTCGGCGAATGCGGCGCTGCTCGTCGGCGCGGGCATGCTCTCGGTGCTCCTCTTCCCGCTTGTCGCCATGGCGGTTCGCGGTGAGCGCAGCACGTCGGCGGCCCTCCCGCTCGAGGACGATCTGGCGTGACGAGCCCGAGTTCATCCGAAGCGCCGTTCCAGACCTTGTTCGCCGATGCCCGCGCCGTGCTGGCCGCCGCGCCGCAGGAGCCGCTGGGGGAGCTGCGCACCCCGCGCCGCGTGCTCGGCATGTCGCGGGCGCCCCGGATAGTCCGGGTCGGCGGTGCGTGGCACCTGGGCGTCCTGCTGATCGGCGCCGACGCCGTGTACGCGACCGGCGACATCGTGCGCGCCCGCGCTGAGGCGCCACGGGGGTTCACCGCCGAGTCGCAGCGCACGCGAGCCGAGCTCGCCGCCGCGGCACGGCGCGGCGGATTCGCCGAGGGCGAGGCGGTGCACGTCGGATGGCGGATGCTGCAGCCCGGCGCCCTCGCGGAGGGCGAGGCATCCGGTCCCCTGGCGTTGCGCGACGGCATCCCGAGCGTGCGGTGGAGCKCCGCCGGCGGCTGGATGCCGTTGCGACGCTACCTCGACGAGCGCATCGCGCTGCTGCTCGAGCCGCCATCGGGGGCGTGACGGGCGGGATGTCAACCCCTGGCTGATCGGGGCCAGGCTTCCATAGCGTGAAGTGATGGAACCCACCGCGAAGGATCTCGTCCGTCAGATCGTCGTGATCTCGGCCACCGTCTACATGCTGATCGCCGCGGCCGTCGGAACCGGAGCGCTGGGTGGAACCTCCGTGCAGGACCTGCAGGGCGGCGCACTCGCGGCCGATGGCTCGTACCTCGCGCCGGCCTCACCCGCATTCTCGATCTGGAGCCTGATCTACCTCCTGCTGGTCGCCTATGCGGTCTGGCAGGCGCTGCCGTCGCAGCGCAGCCGTCCCCGCCAGCGCGCGGTCGGGTGGTGGATCGCCGCCACGGCAGTGCTCAACGGGACCTGGCTCGTCCTGGCCCAATTCGCGAACCTCATCCTGACCGTCGTCGGCATCGTGGTGCTCCTCATCGCCCTGTGTGCGACCTTCGTGCAGACTTTCCGCTTTCCCGCCGAGGGCTTCGCCGACAGCATCCTCATTGACGGCGCGACGGGGCTCCACCTCGGCTGGGTGTCGCTGGCGACCGTCGCCAACATCTCTGCCTGGCTGACGACGCTGGGTCCATCGTGGTGGGCGGAGACCGCCGACGTGTGGGGCATCACGACGCTCGTGCTGGTCGGAGTGATCGGTGTGACGATCGCGTCGGCGAGCGAATGGCGGGTCACGCCCGGCCTGGCGATGGGATGGGGCCTTGCCTGGATCGCGGTCGGGCGCCTGCACGGTGAGCCCCCGAGCCAGCCGATCGGGATCACCGCTGCCGTGGTGGCGATCGTCGTGATCGCGGTGCCGGTGATCGGGACCCTCGCGGCTCGCGCAATCGACATGCGCAACGCCGAGGCGTGAGCCTCAGGCGGTCGACCCGAACGCCCGCGCGAACGCCCGCAGCAGTCGCACCGGTTCGGTGACGGATGCCGCGAGCACGTGGCCGGCGATCAGGTCGTACTCGCTCGCCGCGAAGTAGCCGTCGTCGCGATAGACGGCCATGCGCCGGGTGAAGGCGTGGGTCGTCGGCTCCGGGTGGAACTGGGTCGCGTAGAGCCGGTCGCCGACGCGGTAGGCCTGGACGGGGCATCCGTCGTTCGTCGCGAGCAGCACGCCGTCGGGGGGGACGACAGCCGACCCCTCCTTGTGTGCGGTGAGGGCGGTGAACCGGCTGGCGAGGCCGCCGAGGAGGGGGTCTGCCCGGCCCTGCGGCGTGAGTTCGACCGGAGCGGGGCCGGTGTCTTCGGGGAAGGCCCGGCTCACCTGGCCGCCCAGGAAACGGGTGACCACGCCGATGCCGTAGCAGGTGAACAGGGCCGCGGTCTGGCGCGCGACCGCACGCTCGGCGATGCGCTCGAGGTCGCGCTCCAAACGGCGCTGCACGACGGTCTTGGTGGACTCGGGGTCGGTGACGTTGAACGGGCTCCCACCGACGAAGAAGCCGCTGTAGCGGTCGAACACGTCGTCGGGGAGCGGCTCGCGCACGAGGTCGTGCTGCGCCAGTCGCGACTCGTCGAGGTGGGCGGCCGCGCGGAATGACTCGTACTCCGCCGCCGCGGCACCCTGCTGTGGTCGCACGCACACGTACAGCAGCGGCGGGCTCGTCATGGCGCGATTCTAAAGCGGCGCGGCGGGCCGGCGCGAGGCGGCCGTCATCCGCCGTGACCCGAATCAGGGCCGCCGCCGATTCCCCCGGAAGAAAAGTTCGTGCGGCATGTATCAGAAGCGCTCTACCGCTCTCTGCTCAGTGTGGACACAATGGGCGTTATGACGCATGGGGGCGCCGAGGCATCCGTCGACGCGGCGGAGCCGACGCGATGGCAGCACGCCGCTGACCTCTTCCTGCGCTGGCGCGACGGCGACAGCCGGGCGATGGACGAATTGGTCCGCCTCATGTCTCCCCTCCTCTGGCACGTGGTGCGGGCCTATGGGCTCGATCACGCGCTGACGCAGGACGTGGTGCAGACCACCTGGCTGACCCTCGTGCGCCGGCACGAGACCATCCTCGACCCCCAGGCTGTGTCGGGGTGGCTCACGATGTGCGCCCGCCGCGAGGCGTGGCGCGTCGGAAAGCAGCACCGCCTCGACGAGGCGAAAGAGGCCGAGTCGCTCGAGCCCCATCTCCCCCTTCACGAATCCGCCGAGCAGACCGCGGCGACCGACGACGAGTCCCGTCGCCTGTGGGTCGCCGTCGGAGTGCTCAACGAGCGATGCCAGCGCCTGCTGCGGATCGTCGCGTTCGAGGATCGGCCCGATTACGCGCGGATCGCTGAGGATCTCGCGATGCCGGTCGGGTCCATCGGACCGACGCGCCAGCGCTGTCTCGCCAAGCTCCGCGCCTTGCTCGAGGGCGACGGATGGGAAGGTGACGACGATGGACACTGAGGACTTCGCCGCGGATGCGGCGCTCTTCGCGCGACTTCGGGGGGTATGGGACGAGATGGATCCCGTGCCGGCCGACTTCGTCGATCGCATGGTCGCCGCGGTCGCGGTCGAGGATCTGTCCCGCGAGTACGCGCTCCTGACGCTCGTCGAGGAGTCCGCCCTCGCCGCCGTGCGCGGGGAGAGCGACACCGCCACGATCCAGTTCAGCCACGGCGAGACGAACGTGCTCGTGCACGTCACCGTCACCGAAGACGGCGCGCGCCGCGTCGACGGCTGGGTGGATGCCGTGACCCTCGCCATCCGCCTCGTCCAGGGCGACCGCGATTGGTCAGCCGAGGCGGGGGAGCACGGACGCTTCGCGTTCGACTCGGTGCCCGCCGGGCTCACGCAGCTGCGCCTCGTCGTGCGCGGCGCCGATGGCGAGCTGCACGACTTCCAGACCCCGCAATTCGAACTCTGATTGTGATCGGATGCCGCGACCCTCAGGCCGCGTCATTCCTCCTGTGAACGAAAGGCACGACAGATGGCAGGCAAGACGTGGCGCGACCGGGAAGCAGCGGATGAGCCTCGGGGCGTTTTCCTCGATCCGAGGCGTGAGCCCGTCCCAGGGTTGCGCGCGTTCGACACGGTTTATGCACCGGGACACCTGCTCATCTCCGGACAGACGCTCGACGCCGAAAGCCTGCTGAGGTCTGCCGGCGACGAGCTCGGGTGGGACGTCGAGATCGACACCATCCGCGACGGCTCGGACTCCGGCGATCTGCTGAGCTGGGCACGCATCATCCAGGCGCCCAAGCCGGATCGCGACGACGAGCCCGTGCCACCGGTCGACGCCTGGCGCCTGCTGCAGCACGCACGACGCAAGGCGCTGCTGACGGCAGAGGTCGGTCCGGTCGAGGACATCCCGCTCCCCGCGCCGGGCAGCGCGGAGGCGAGGGGCTTCAACAAGGACGACGAGGAGAAGAAGCGCGGCTCGGAGGTCTCGCAAGCGAGGCGGAGGATCGCACGCGGCGCCGCCCGCTCCGTCGATCGCAGCTGGCTGAAGGCCGGCGCCAACGCCGATTCCGACAGCGAGGACGATCCCTATGCCTCCCTTGATGGAGACGTCCCCGAACTCCGGGGCGTCGGGCTCGATCACGTCCTCCTGGTCGATCCCATCGGGCTCAACCCGCACACTCAGACGAACCCGCACACTCAGACGAACCCGCACACTCAGACGAATCCCTCGGGCGTTGTCGGCTACGCGTATCCCGGCGGCGGTGGACTGGAGCTCGTGTCGTATATCGGTGCCGAACCCGCCCGGAAGCCCGACCCGCTCCCAGCCGGAGCCCGGCGGCCGGTCGTGGCCATCGTCGACACCGGCTGCGGAGTTCTCGAAGGCTGGCTGCCCGCAGGCACGGAAGCAGCGGGCGACGTCGTGCGTCGTCGGCCACCGTCGCCTACTCGTGCAGGCACGGTCATCGGCATCGAGGACGAGAGCACGAATCCCGAGGTGTACGGCGACCAGGCAGGTCCGCTGGACGGCTATCTGGACAACGCCTCGGGTCACGGCACTTTCGTGGCCGGCATCGTCCGTCAGCTGTGCCCCGACGCCAACCTCATCTCGATCCGCATTGCCGACAGCAATGGCACCGTGCTCGAGAGCGAACTGATCGATTCCGTTGAAGAGCTCGCCGCGTGGGTGGAGAGCGGCACCGACGATGACCCCCACCACATCGACGTGCTGAATGTCTCGATGGGCTACTACCACGAGACTCCTGAGGACGGTCGATTCAGTCTCCGACTGTATGACGCGCTCCTCAGGCTCCGTAGACGGCAATGCGTGGTGGTGTGCTCGGCCGGAAACGACTCCACCGATCGTCCGACGTTCCCCGCGGCCCTCTGGGCGGGTGGGGAGCCGAGCCTGAATCTCACGGAGACGGAGACTCTGGCCCGGCACCTGGCGATCGGAGCACTCAACCCTCAGCGCACATCGGTCGCGCTCTACAGCAACATCGGTCCCTGGGTGTCGGCGTTCGCGCCGGGCACCTCCATTCTGAGCACGTTCCCCAAGCTCCAGGGTGGCGTTCAGGCGGGTTCCAAGGACGACATCTATCCCCACCGGCGGCAGGGCCTTGATCCTGACGACTACTCGAGTGGCTTCGCGATCTGGAGCGGCACCTCGTTCGCGGCACCTTACGTGGCCGGCGCGATCGCGGCTCAACTCGCACCCGTGCTGATGTCGGCACCGGCGCCTGTCGCGGCGCCACCCTCGCCCGAAGCCGCCCTCGCCGCGGCGGCCGTCGTCAAAGAGAACGCGGTGAAGGCGGCCATGGACGCGCTCGCGACTCTCGATCAGTCGAGGATGGACCAGCCGCCGCAGCCGTGATCGGTCTCCGCGCGGCTGGCGCGGCGACCGGGTCCGGTGGGAGAGATGGCGCACGCCGGCCGACGAGGCCATCATGACAGGGTGACGCTCGAGGCCGGGGACCTGTACGAGCGCGGTCGTGTGCAGGCCAATCGAGGCCGGTACCCCGACGCGCGCCGGACGCTGTCCGCCGCGGCCGAGAAGGCCGCTGCTGCAGGGGACGGCGAGCTCGAAGCGCGCATCGCGGGAACGACAGCGTATGTGCTCGCGCGGCTCGGCGACGTCGATGGCGGTGAGCGGCTCTGCCTCGATGCTCTCGCACGCGGCGGGCTGTCGCGTGACGCCGTCGCCCAGCTGCAGGGTCAGCTGGGCTCGCTGGCGCTCGAGCGAGGCATGCTCGACGACGCCGCGACCTGGCTCACGCGCAGTATCAGAGGGCTGAGCCACGATCCCGTGCGGCAGGCGAACATGCGGTTGAACCGCAGTGTGGTCGACATGCAACGGGGCCGGCTGGACGAAGTCATGGACGACCTCGCAGCGGCGGAAGCCGCCTACCGGGAGGCGGGCCTCTCCTCGCAGGCGAATCTCGCGGTGCACAATCGTGGCTACGCCCTCATGCTCGCGGGCGACCTCGTCGCAGCTCTGCAGTTGATGCAGTCGGTGCGGGAGCCCCTGGACGGAGAGTCCGAGCTGTGGGCGGCCATCAATGAGCTCGACCGCGCCGAGGTGCTGCGTGAGGCCGGACTGGTCACGGAAGCCGAGCGCAGCCTCGTGAGCGTTTCGGTCGCATTGGGCCGGCATCGCGCCCCGCGCGAGCGCGCTACGGCCGATTACCACCTGGCGAGGTCGCTGCTCAACCACGACCCGGAACACGCGGCGCTTGTCGCGGCGGCATCGCGGCGAAGGTTCCAGCGCGTCGGAAGCCAGGGGTGGGCCGTCCGCGCGGAAGCGATCCGGCTGCGGGCACGACTCGCCGTCGGGCGAATCGACCGGGCGGGGGAGCCTGTTCGCGTGCCCCGGACGCTCCCGTCCGCCCGTCAGATCCAGGACGTCGTGCAGGAGCTCCGCGGGGGAGGGTTCACCCTCGAAGCGGACGCGCTTCGGCTCACCGATCTGCTCGCGCGAATCCGGCGGAACTCGATTACGACGGTCCCGCGGCTGCAGGTGGGAGCACGGACTCCGCTCGAAGTGGCGCTGCTGATCTACGAGGTGCGCGCGGCCGACGCAGCCAGGCATGCCCGAGAAGCCGAGGTGCGTGCCCAGGCGGCACGGGGTCTGGATCTGCTGGTGCGCACGCAGCTCGCCACCGGCAGCCTCGACCTGCAGGCCTCGGGGGCGATGCGCGGTGTGAGCCTCACCGTGTCCGGCCTCTCGTCCGCCGTGCGGTCGCGGCGCCACGACGTGGTGTTCGACTGGTCGGAGCGAGCACGACTCGTGAACCAGCAGATCCTGCCCGTCCGGCCGCCGCCGGATCCGGCACTTGCCGCCGACCTCTCCGAGCTGCGTGTGCTGCGCTCCGCCGAGCCGGACGGCGACTGGCTCGCCAGTCCTCGGGCGCTGCTGCTGCGCGATCGCGCGCGGGACCGGCAATGGTCGGGAACGGGTGCCGGGGAGCTGCGCCGTCGCGCGAGTCTCGAAGAGGTGCGAGGCGAGCTCACCCACGGCGAAGCGTTCGTCTCCTACGTGTTCGACGGGCGCGGTCTGGCGGCGCTCGCCGTCTCACCGGATCGAGTGCAGTTGGCGGACCTCGATTGGCCGGCGGTCCGCGCCGCTCTCAACGGCATTCGCGCGGACCTCGAGGTGTCGGCCACCCTGACCTCCGGCCCGATGGCGAAGGCCGTGCGGGCGAGTCGAGACGACCGCCTCGCCGTGCTGTCCACCCTTCTCGTTGCTCCCCTGGCTGCGTCGCTCGACGATGCCGCGCGGATCGTCCTCACGGCCCCCGGCGTGCTCTCCGGGCTCCCGTGGACGATGCTGCCCGCCCTGCGTGCGCGCCCGCTGACGGTGGCGTCGTCGGCGTCGGGGTGGATGCACGAGCGTCGGCGCGGCGCCCGGGCGCCGACGACGGCGGGCTTCGCGGTCGGTCCCCGTGTGGCGCGAGGCGAAGAGGAGGTGAGCGCAGCGGCATCCGGCTGGACCGACGCGAGAGCTTTCCACGGCGAGGCCGCATCGGTGGATGCCGTCACCCGCATGGCATCGCAGGTCGACGTGCTGCATATCGCCGCCCACGGACGCCACGCCGCCGACAATCCCCTGTTCTCGGGTCTCGAGCTCGCCGACGGCGCGCTCTTCGGCTACGACATCGATCTCATGGAGTCGGTGCCCGAGACCGTGGTGCTCTCATCGTGCGAGGTCGGGCGATCGTCCGTGCGCTGGGGAGAGGAGGCGGTGGGCATGGCGCGAGTCTGGCTCCACGGCGGTGCGCGCTGCGTGATCGCCGCGTCCGTCGTCGTGGCGGATGACGCCGCCTGCGAACTGCTCGGCGCCATGCACGGTGGCCTCGCTGCCGGCGAGGCGCCCGCGATCGCGCTCGCCCATGCCGCCGCGCAGACCGGAGTGGTCTCGCCGTTCCAGGCCCACGGCATCGGATTCTGAAGATCGATGTATCAGAACGCCCCGGGCGTGCTCCTGTTGTTCGGTGAAGACTCGCATCCGCCCGGATCGGGGGACTGACGGGCACTTTTGGGGGCCGGAGGCAACGCAAGGGCGTGTTCGGGACACGCAGCCTCCTGAGTCGGACCCACGGGGGATGTCGCAGGGCCTCAGGCCGGCGGCATCCCCCGCTCTCGATCCTGCTCAGCGCGAGGAGTTCGGGGTGCGTCCGCGCACGATGCCGACGAAGGCCTGCACCGCCGGCGTCGTCCGATCGGCAGGCCAGGCCAGCGCCACGGTCGACACCGGCCCGTCGCGCAGCGGCCGGAAGTCGACATCTTTGCGATGATGCAGGCGCGCCAGCGACATCGGCACGATCACGACGCCGATTCCCGCAGCGACCGTCGCGATGGCCAATTCGGTGTCTTCCGGCGGGGCGAAGGACGGTGCGATCGCGTCGGGCACCGCCAGATGCAGCACATCGTCACGCGGCACGACGACGATCTCGCCCGCCAGGTCTGCGTAGTCGAGCTCGTCCGCGGCCATCAGATGGGAGTCGGCGGCAGCCACGACGACGGGCCGCTCGTCGTAGAGCGGGATGACGTGCAGCCCCTCCGCGTCGATCGGCAGGCGCACGAGTGCGGCGTCGAGCCCACCGTCTCGCAGGGCCGGGTCCTGCTCGGCGACCGAGATCGGGTGCAGGCTCAGCTCGACCCCCGGCATCCGCTCCTGCCACGCATCGATCCACTTGCCCGGCGTCGCACCGGGGATCACGCCGAGCGCCAACGGGCCCACGACGAGGAGGGTGTCGGATGCCGGTGCTTCGGCGGGCTTGCGGGCGGCGGGTTTGGCGGGCTTGCCCCCGGAACCCGGCTTGGCCGGCTTGATGGGTCGCTTGGCTGAGGCAGGCCGCCCCGGGCGGAGGGGTCGCCCGCGCGCGCCGCGGGAACCACCCGATTTCGCCATTCCGCCAGCGTAGCCGCGGAGCGATATCGTTCGGACATGATCACGATCCTCGCAACCGTCTTCGGAGGCCTCGCGGCCGTGCTGCACGTCTACATCTTCGTGATGGAGAGCGTGCAGTGGAGCCAGCCTCGAGTCTGGAAGCGGTTCGGTGTGCCCGACCAGGCGGCGGCCGACACGATCAAGCCGATGGCCTACAACCAGGGCTTCTACAACCTGTTCCTCGCCATCGGGGCGATCATCGGCGTCGTGCTGTTCCTGGTGGGCGATCCGGGAACGGTCGCGGCTGTCGCGGGACGGACGCTCGCGCTGTTCACCCTGGGGTCGATGGTCGCCGCGGCGCTCGTGCTGCTCACGACCGGCCGCAGCTATCTGCGGGCGGCGCTCATCCAGGGAACGCTGCCGCTGATCGGGTTCGCCCTGTTCCTCTTCGCCTGACGCGAGGGCCATCCGTTCGCCCGGAACAGCGTCAGGGCGCGTGTCAAGCGGGTGGGCCATGGCGCGGACCCGACCTATCGTGCTGGCATRACAGATCACATCTCACGCGCGCGAACCGACATCGACGCCCCGCCCGACCGCGTGTGGCAGCTTCTGACGCAGCGCGGACCCGACCCCGACATCATGTTCGGAGCCGAGGTGATCAGCGATTTCACGGTGGGATCGCCGATCGTCTGGAAGGGCGAGTGGGAGGGCAAGACGTTCGAGGACAAGGGCGAGATCGTCGCGATCGATGCCCCATCACGACTCGCGGTGACGCACTACAGTCCACTCTCGGGCGAGCCGGACAGCCCGGAGAACTACCATCGCCTGGCGTTCGATCTCGAGCCGATCACCTCCGGCACGCGCGTCACGCTCGTTCAGGACGGCAACGCGAGCGAAGAGGCCGCGGAGCACTCCACCGCGAACTGGCAGACGATGCTCGACGGGCTGAAGAAGGCCGCCGAACGCGCCTGAAGACCGGGTCAGGCGGCGAGCCGCAGACCCCGCCGGTCGGTGGCTACGAGTTCTCCGTCGCCGACGATCTCATCGTCGCGGATCAGCGAACCCACCGCGACGCGGGCACCTCGGCCGACCGAGGCGCGGACGCCGATCTTGGCGCTCGCGCCGATCGCGGCACCAGGTCCGATGTGGGCGTGCGGAGCGATCTCGACTTCCGGGCCGATCACGGCATCCGACTCGACCCACACTCCGCGGCCGACGTGGGCACCCGCCGCGATCTGAACCCCGGGCTCGACGTATGCACCCGCTTCGACGACGGCACTCGGGTGAACCCGGGCTCCATTCGCGATGAGACCCCGCCCGTTGACGTGCTTGCGGTAGCGCAGCGTCTCGCCACGTTCGTTCTCGATGTCGACGTAGTTCTTACCCACGGTCCCCTCCTGCGGCACCATACCGGGCCGAGTACATGAATAACGCCGCTCCCAGGTGATTCATTCCCTGCGGTCAGGCCTCGCCCTGTACTGGTTGTTCGGAGGTGACACGAATTCGGATTCCCCGAGGTTCAGTTCGGGTGAGGATCGGGGTCGCGAGGTGTGTCCCTGGCAGCATTCAGCCGTCGCGAGGCTCCGGTCGGCGGCGCCACCTGGCACGAGGGACACCAGAAGACGATGCGCTCGCGCGTCGGGTCGGCTCCGAGCGCTCCGCCGCGGATCAGGGTGCCGCACCGCCGGCAGGGCCTGCCTTCGCGCCGATACACCCAGGTCGTGCGGCCGGGTCGGGTGTCGCCCGTGAACGTGCGGTCGACGCGATCGCGGTTGGCGCGGATCATGCGGGCTCCGAGATCGACGATGGCGGCGGCATCCGTCTCGGTCGCCGGAGTGGTCGGAAGGATGCCGCGCACGAAGAGGATCTCGTTGGCGTATTCGTTGCCGAACCCGGCGATGCTGCGCTGGTCCTGCACTGCGACGTGGACGGGTCTCGGATCGGCGGCGAGACGCCGCGCCGCCTCCGCGGGGTCCCAGTCGTCGGCGAGCGGATCCGGTCCGAGGTAGCCGACGAGCCGCTCCTCGTCGCGGGTCGGGACGAGCTCGATCTCGGCGATGTCGAAGCCGACCGTCTCGATGTCCTCCGTGCTGACGATCGCGCGGGCTTTGAACCCCGGCGCGCGCCAGCGCTCGCCGGGGCGATGGATGTCCCACGACCCTTCCATCTTGAGGTGGGAGTGCAGCGTCCACGGCCCGATCCGGTGCAGCAGATGCTTGCCGCGCGCGGCGACGCTGTGGATGGGCTCGCCGCGCAGGTCGGCGGTCGCGGCCTGCGGCACGCGCAGCTCGAACCTGGTGACCTCGTGCCCCGCGAGCACGGCGTCCAGCCGGCGGGCGAGGCGATGGACGGTGTCGCCCTCAGGCACGGGCGGCTCGCAGTTCGTCGCCGGCGGTCACCCGCCGCAGGGTGAGTCCGCGCGTCGACTCGACGAACCCGGCATCGCGCAGCGCGCGGCCGACCTCCGTCCCGTAGACGAACGCACCGTTGACCTGCTCGATCGTGAGCGTGTCGAGCCGCCTCGCCCGCGCGGTCGCGGCGAGGTCACGGGCGGCCGCGGCGACGCGCTGCGCGTCGTCGTCGAACGCAAGCGCCGACTTGCCGCCGCGCTCGAGGTACAGCACGAGCGCGCCGTCGACGAGCACGACGAGTCCGCCGGCCTTGCGGCCCGGCCGATGGCCGACGCCCTCGAGCGCGGGCCAGGCGAGCGCGGCGCCGTACGGGTTCGCGGGATCCGTGGCGGCCAGGGTGACGGCTGTGAGCGGCGCCGGATCGGGCACGCCCGCGAAGCCCCGCAGCCGGTCGACCGTGGTGGATGCCGCGAACTGGGCCGCGCCGAGCTTCTCGATCACGTAGCCGCGGCGGCAGTGGCCGGCCTCCTCGAACCCGGCGAGCACCCGGTAGGCCTGCGCGAAGCCGCCCGGGAGCCCCTCGGACTGCACCGAGCCGCGAGTTACAACGCCGTACCGGTCGAGCAGCAGGCTCGCGGCCGCGGTCGCGCGCAGCGTCGGATCCGGCTCGGGGGTCGGCAGCAGCGACCATCGTCCGCCGACCGCGGTCGGCCGAGGCGGGACGGATGCCGCGACCGTGCGCACCGCGGCGCCCCGGTAGAGCCGGGCCCGAGGTGCGCGACGGGTGGTGCGATGCGCTTGGGAGCCGCCGCCGATCAGCGTGCGCACCGGGGCGAAGGTGTCGTTCGTGACGCGCCCGCTCCACGTGAGATTCCACAGGGCCTCGGTGACCGACTGCTCGTTCTCCGCCCCGGTGAGCTGCCGGAGCTGCCCGGCGAAGTACGCGCCGCCGAGAGCGAGCGACGCCAGCAGCTGCGCCTCGAGGCTCCCGGCGGCCGGCTCGAGCGCATCGTCGAGCTCGGCCATGGTGAGGGACGCCGACTCGGCCGGATGCAAGGCGATCCAGCCGTCGCGGCCGGGAAGGGAGCCATGGCCCGACCAGAGCACCTCGCCCGAGGAGGTGAGCTCGTCGAGCAGCGCAGGGGTGTAGTCCGCGACCCGGCTCGGGAGGATCAGCGACTCCCAGGCGCTCGCCGGGATCGGCACGCCGGCGAGCTGCTCGATGACGGCCGCGACCCCATCCAGGCCCTCCAGCGGCCGGGTCACGTGCTGCCAGGTGGGGAGGAACCGCGCGAAGGCATCCTGTGAGACCGGCTCGACGGTGCCGCGGATGGCGGCGAGCGAGCGCATGCGCAGCCGCCGGAGCACCTCGGTGTCGCACCACTCGGTCTCGTCGCGCGCGGTGGCGTACCCGTCGCCGTCAACGCTCGTTCGTGCCGCGTCGGAGAGGAAGAAGCCGATCGTCACCCGCCCCTGCGATTCGAGGCGCTGCAGCGTGAGCCGGGCGACGGCGATCCCCACACCGAGCCGGTCTGCGACCGCAGCCGCGGTGAACGGGCCGTGCGTGCGGGCGTGCCGGGCGACGAGGTCGCCGAGGGGATCGGCGATCGGGTCGAGGAACGCTGTCGGAATTCCGACAGGCAGCGCGACCCCGAGCGCATCGAGCAGGCGCCCCGCATCCTCGATCGCGGCGAACCGCGGCGCCCCGGCGATCGTGACCCGGATGACCCGGCGCGCCGCGACGAGATCCTCGAGGAACGCGGATGCCTCGGCCTCGGTCGCGGAGTGCTCGGCCTCATCCACGGCTTGCAGGCGCACCGCGACCTCGCCGGCATCCAGGGGCCCCAGCATCCGGAGCAGGTCGGCGACGCCCTCGAGGCCACGCGCGCGGCGTTCGGGGTCGAGGCGCTGCACCTCGCGTTCGAACTGCGCGATGACGGCGGGGTCGAGCAGCTCGCGCATCTCGACCTTGCCGAGGAGTTCGGAAAGCAGCGCCGGGTCGACCGAGAGCGCGGCGGCGCGCCGCTCGGCGAGCGGCGAATCGCCCTCGTACATGAAGGCGCCGACGTAGCCGAACAGGAGGTCCCGCGCGAACGGCGAGGGCTGGGCAGGCTCGGTCTCGATGAGCCGGATGCGCCGTTCGCCGATCGCACCGGCGATCCGCAGCAGGGCCGGGACGTCGTAGACGTCCTGCAGCACTTCGCGGAGGGTCTCGAGGATGATCGGGAACGTCGGGTACCGGCGGGCGACCTCCAGCAGCTGCGCGGACCGCTGGCGCTGCTGCCACAGCGGCGTCCGTCGCCCCGGGTTGCGTCTCGGCATCAGCAGCGCCCGGGCCGCGCACTCGCGGAAGCGGGAGGCGAACAGCGCCGAGCCGCCCACTTCGTCGGTGACGATCTGCTCGAGCTCGGCCGGGTCGAAGACGAACAGCTCGGCGCCGGGTGGCTCGGCCGTGGCATCCGGGATCCGCGCGATGATGCCGTCATCGCTCGCGACCGCCGACCCGTCGACGCCGAGTCGCTCGCGGATGCGCGCGTTCACGGCCAGCGCCCATGGCGCATGCACCTTCATGCCGTACGGGGAATGCAAGATCACCCGCCAGTCGCCGACCTCGTCCCGGCCGCGCTCGACCGTGAGCGCGCGGTCGGTGGGGAGAGTGCCGGTGGCCTCGCGCTGCTCGGCGAGGTAGGCGAGCAGGTTGCCTGACGCGTTGGCGTCGAGCCCCGCGTCGCGCAGCCGCGCTTCGGCCTTCTCAGGGGTAGCGGCCGAGACCTCCCGCGAGAACGCGCCGAGCGCCTCGCCCAGCTCGGCGGGCCGGCCGAGGCCGTCGCCGTGCCAGAACGGCACCTTTCCCGGCTGCCCGAATGCCGGCACGACATTGACCCGGTCGTGGGTGATCTCCACGATCCGCCAGCTCGTCGTGCCGAGGGTGAAGACGTCGTTCACCCGCGACTCGTAGACCATCTCCTCGTCGAGCTCGCCCACGCGGGCGTTCGCGGTCTCGCCGGCGACGAAGACGCCGAACAGGCCGCGGTCGGGGATCGTCCCGCCGCTGGTCACCGCGATCCGCTGCGCTCCGGGCCGCCCGGTGAGTGTGCCGAGATCGCGATCCCAGATTACCCTGGGCCGCAGCTCCGCGAACTCGTCCGAGGGGAACCGCCCCGCGAGCAGGTCGAGGGTCGCCTCGTAGGCCGAACGGGGCAGCGCGCGGAACGGGGCACTCCGCTTGAGCGTCTCGTACCAGCCTTCGACGTCGATCGGTCCGACCGCGCACGCGGCGACCGTCTGCTGCGCCAGGATGTCGAGCGGGTTCTGCGGCACCGTGATGGATTCGATCCGGCCGGCCAGCATCTGCTCGGTGACGATCGCGGTGTGCAGCACGTCGCTGCGGTGCTTCGGGAACAGCGCCGCCCGGCTCACTTCGCCGACCTGGTGGCCTGCCCGCCCGATCCGCTGCAGGCCCGACGCCGCGCTCGGCGGCGCCTCCACCTGGATGACGAGGTCGACGGCGCCCATGTCGATGCCGAGTTCGAGGCTGCTCGTCGCGACGACGCAGCGCAGGATGCCGGACTTCAGCTCCTCCTCGACCTGCGCGCGCTGCTCCTTCGAGACCGACCCGTGGTGCGCCTTCGCGAGCACCGGGGCAGCGCCCTCCGCAGACCCCGGTGGTCGAGTAGCTTGCGTATCGAGACCGGCCAACATCGCCGCGGGCATCCCTCCGGTCGCTGAGCCTGTCGAAGCGTCGGGAAGGTCCAACCCCATCCGCTCGGAGTAGATCTCGTTCAGCCGGGCGGTCAGCCGCTCGGCCAGGCGCCGCGAGTTGCAGAACACGATCGTGGACCGGTGCTTGACGATCCGGTCGACGATCGCCTCCTCGACGTGCGGCCACACCGAGCCGGTCATCTCGGTCGCCTCCGGTCGGCGTCGGGCGCCCGAACCGCCGTCGGCGAACCAGTCCTCGTCTGCGGGCACTTCTTCAGCCGGCGGCTCCACGCCGTACGAACCCGGCGGCGGAGGCGGGTTCATCATGTCGTCGACGGGGACGATCACCCGCATGTCGAACGCCTTGCTCGAGCGGGGTGCCACGATCTCGACCGGCGCGGATCCGCCCAGGAAGCGGGCGACCTCGTCGATCGGTCGGACGGTCGCGGACAGGCCGATCCGCTGCGCCGGGGCGCCGCCGGGGTTCAGTGACTCTCGCAGCGCGTCGAGGCGCTCCAGGCTGACCGCCAGGTGCGCGCCGCGCTTGGTCGCCGCGACCGCGTGCACCTCGTCGACGATCACGGTGTGCACGCCCGCCAGGGTCTGCCCAGCCTGGCTGGTCAGCATCAGATAGAGCGACTCCGGGGTCGTGATGAGGATGTCGGGGGGCGCGGTGACGAGCTTGCGCCGGTCGCTCGAGGTCGTGTCGCCGGACCGCACACCGACGGTCACCTCGGGCACCGAGATGCCGAGGCGCCGCGCGGACTGCCCGATCCCGACCAGCGGCGACCGCAGGTTGCGCTCCACGTCGACGCCGAGCGCCTTGAGCGGCGAGATGTAGAGGATGCGGGTGGGGGAGGCCGCGGCATCCGTCCGCCGCCGTCTGCCCGCGGCCCGCGCGGGCGCCGCGTCCTTCTCGTGGAACACCCGGTCGATCGCCCAGAGGAACGCCGACAGCGTCTTGCCTGAGCCGGTCGGTGCGACCACGAGCGCGTGCCTGCCGTGCGAGATCGCGTTCCACGCGCCGATCTGCGCGTCGGTGGGGCTGGGGAACGCGCCGCGGAACCAGTCCTGCGTCGCAGGTCCGAACCGCGCGAGCACGTCGCTCATCCGTCCATCCTGCCCGCTGTCGCCGACATCCGGGTCGGACCGACCACCCTGCTTACGGGCGGTCGAGCGGGATCAGCACCCAGAGGATCAGGTAGAGCCCGATCGACAGGCCGAAGAAGACGACGCCGAGCACCATCACGGCCCGCACGATGGTGGCGCTCATCTCGAAGCGGTTCGCGATCGCGGCGCAGACTCCGCCTATCATGCGGTCGGTGCGAGGACGGACGAGGGCGGCCATGCGCCCATCCTGCCGCTGATCCTGTCCCGGCGGAAGAGCGGGCCTCACGGCTCGGCCAGCCCTTCCGCCGTGAGCTCCAGGACGAGGTCTATTCCGAGTCTCGCCAGGAACGCCTCGTCGTGGCTCACCACGAGCACCGCCCCGCGGTAGGCGGCTAGGGCGTCGACGAGCTGGTCGACCGTCTCGAGGTCGAGGTTGTTCGTCGGCTCGTCGAGCACCAGCAGCTGCGGTGGCGGGTCGGCCAGCAGCACGCGGGCGAGCGCCACCCGGAACCGCTCCCCGCCCGACAGCGACGCGACCGGCCGCGCCACGGCATCGCCCCGGATGAGGAACCGCGCGAGCCGATTGCGCAGCTCGGGGATGGGAACAGCGGATGCCGCGGCCGCGACGTTCTCGAGCACCGAGGCCGCRTCATCCAGCCCGTCGACTCGCTGCGGCAGGTACCCGACGCGGTCGGTGTGCAGGACTGCCGTCCCGTAACTCCTGCAATCCTCAGCGACGCCCACGGAGGTCTGCGCGATTCCGCCGACCACAAGGTCCGCCTCCCCCGGATTGCAGGAGTTATGTTCCACCCCGCTCACCAGTACCTCGAGCAGGGTGGTCTTGCCCGACCCGTTGGGCCCGACCAGGGCCACCCGCTCCGGCCCCTGGATGGTCCAGGAGCGGCCGCCGTCGCCGAGCGTCGCGATGCGGCGCCCGGCCGGCACGTTCGGATCGGGCAGGTCGATGCGCACGCGGTCGTCGTCGCGCACCCGCCGCTCGGCGGCTTCCAGGGCCGTGCGGGCGGCCGACTCCTTGCCGCGCGCCTCGGTGCGCAGCCTGCCCGCCGAGACCTCGGCCGCGCGCTTGAGGTTGCCCGCGACGATGGGCGGCACCCGCTTCTCGTACTGCGCCTTCCTCCCCATCGCCTGGCGCACCGCGATCTTCACCTCGGCCTCGATGCGGTCCCGCTTCTCGCGCTTCACGGCCTGCACGGCCGTGCGCTCGGCCTGCCGGGCGGCGTCCTGCTCGGCGTCGAGCCAAGCGCGCCACTGCGAGTAGGGGCCGCCGTACACGGTGAACTCGTTCTCGTAGAGCTCGGCGGTATCGTCCATGAGCTCCAGCAGGGCGGTGTCGTGGCTCACCACGATGAGGGTGCCGCGCCAGGCGCGGACCATCCCGTACAGCCTCGCCCGCGCGTCGCGGTCGAGGTTGTTGGTGGGCTCGTCGAGCAGCGCGATCGCTGGGCCGCGCAGCCGGATCCCGGCGATCGCGGCGAGCACCGCCTCGCCGCCGGACAGCTCGCCCACGCGGCGATCGAGCATGCCCGGCGACAGGCCGGCATCGGCGAGCGCGCCGTGCGCCCTCGCCTCGATGTCCCAGTCCGAGCCGACGACGTCGAAGTGACGGGTGTCGACGTCGCCGGACTCGATCGCGCGCAGCGCGCCGAGTGTCTCGGCGACGCCGAGCAGCTCGGCGACGGGGCGGTCGACGTCGAGCGTGAGCTGCTGCGGGAGATACGCGGCATCCGTCGATGTCGTGATGTGCCCGGCCGCGGGGGACAGGGCGCCCGCGATCAGGCGCAGCAGGGTCGACTTGCCGGCGCCGTTGCGACCGACGAGCCCGGTGCGGCCGGCGCCGAACGCGCCGGAGACATCGGCCAGCGCGCTGCTGCCGTCCGGCCACGTGAACGACACGCGATCCAGGACGACGGAGGGGGTGAGGGAGTGAGCGGGCATGAAGCCTCCTGGTGGTCAGAGATGCACTGACACCGGATGCCTCGACCCTTTCTCAGGGCCGGGCGCAGCTCACGGAAGAGGAGCGTCGACGGGTCAGCGCGCGGATGCGGGCGCGGATGCGTCGAGCTTTGTCACGGGAGGACCCTCACGTCGGGAACAGGAGAGACCAGAATACCGGATGCCGCGGCCCGACCATAAGGTGGGGGATCATGACTGCCGAGCTGGTGGTGCCGACGAGGCGCGTGGCGTCCGCACCGAGGGTGCAGCTCGGGCGGATCGTCGTCATCGACGTGCTGCGGGGCATCGCGCTGTTCGGGATGCTGGTGGCGCACGCCCATCCGCTGCTCCCGGGCGGCGAGGAGGGCCCGATCTCGTTCGCGATGGGTCAGCTCAACGACATCGCCTCACCCCTGTTCGCCCTCACGATGGGGATCTCGGCCCAGCTCGTCGCCTCCCGCACCCCTCGGCGATCCTGGGGGGTGCTGCTCGTCCAGCAGATCGTCCGCGGGCTCATCCTGATCGCCCTCGGACTGTGGCTGGCGTCGTGGGGGACGTGGGTCGATGTCGTGCTGGCTTACCTCGGCGTGCTGCTCATCGTCGGGGCGCCGCTGCTGTTCCTGCCCACGATCCCGCTCGCCATCGTGGCGGCGGCGGTCGCGCTCGTGAGTGCGCCGCTGAACACCTGGGCCGCCGATGCCGTCCTGCGCGCCGGGTTCGATCAGCCGGACGCTGTGCGGTATCTCGAAGCCTGGGTGGTCGTGGGCTACAACTACCGCCTGACGAACCTGCTGCCCTTCTTCCTTCTGGGGGCTCTGCTGATGCGCGGCGGCCTGGCTCGCAGCCGGCTGCTGATCTGGATGGCGGGCATCGGCGTCGCGGCCTACGCCGTGCGTCCACTCCTGGCGAAGTTCACCGATACCGCCCTCTACGCGTCCGGCTCGTACCCCGACACCCTTCACGACGTGGGCCTCGTCTTCCTCGCATATGCCCTGGTGATCGGGCTCGCCGGGATCCGAAGATCCGGCCCTGCCCGCGTCGTCGCGGCGGTGTTCCAGCCGCTGCGGGCGCTCGGGTCCCTCGCCCTCAGCCTCTACGTCC
Organism: Microbacterium sp. P2_F9; assembly: GCF_056403635.1. Taxonomy (NCBI): domain Bacteria; kingdom Bacillati; phylum Actinomycetota; class Actinomycetes; order Micrococcales; family Microbacteriaceae; genus Microbacterium; species Microbacterium sp. P2_F9. Next base: position 20,009 of record NZ_JBFUFC010000025.1, read on the forward strand.
TGCACGTCGCGGTGCTCGCGCTGTGGATGAACAGCGGGATCGGCTACGGCGCCGGCTACCGCTGGTTCTTCCTCTTGGTGGGGGGCACGACGGCGGTCGCCTGGGTCTGGTGGCGGTTCGTCGGCACCGGCCCGATCGAGCTGCTCATGGGGCTGGTCACCGGGCGCTACCGCTGGCCGTGGCGCAGGCGCGTTGCCGCGAGCGACTCAGCCTGAGCTCTCGAGGCGCTTCTGGAGGAAGACCCGCACGTCGGCCAGCTCCTCGTCGGAGACGCTGTGGGTGAGGCCCTGGTAGACGCGCCCGCTGAGGTCGACGTGCCCGGGCAGCCACTGGATGGTGTGCTCGATGAGCGCCTCGGGGAGCACGTCGTCGTGCGTGCCGCGGCCCCAGAAGGCCGGCGGACGGCGCTCGGCCAGGAGCGGGTCGCCGGGGAGTTCCCCTGGGGCGGCATATCCGCTGAGGTTCACCAGGAATGCGAAACGGCCTGGGTCCAGCCGCATGGCCTGGATCGCGATGGACGCACCCTGCGAGAAGCCCACCAGCCCGATCGGGCCGTGCGCGGGGACGGTTTCGAGCCACTCGATGAAGCGTGCTGCCGCCTCAGTGACGCGCGCCGCATCGCGGGTTTCGAGGCCTTCGATGGGATACCACGAGTACCCGGGAGCGGGCCATGGCGGCGGGAGCGGCGCCCGGACGGCGGCGACCACGAACTCCGGCGGCAGGTACGGGACGAGTCCGAACAGGTCGTTCTCGTCGGCGCCATAGCCGTGGAGCAGCACGAGCAGGGGTCGTTCGGCGCGCTCCTCAACGGGAGCCGACCAGAGCACGACGTCGTCATCGAGAGGTGGAGTGGCTGGCACGCCTCCATCATGCCCCGGCACTCCGACGTTCTGGGAGGGGGATTCGCGGTCCAGGAGTGCGGCGCGAGGATGCTCCGACGCCGAGGGAAGGGTATACAGGAGACATGCCGGTGCGAACCCCCGATCCCGATCCGAACGATGAAGACGGCCAGGGCAACCCCCGTGATCGACTCGGAGCGTCCTTCGGGCGGCCGGGGCACCCGCTCGGCGACGGCACCTTCGGCTCGCCGACGCCGGCAAGCGCGTCCAACCCCGGCTGGCTCAGCGACATCGAACTCGCCGAGGCCAGGCGCCGGATGCCCATCCTCTACGTCGAGGCGGTTCCGGTGCGCACCGACGGTGTGGGTGCGGTGATCGACGTCGGCATTCTGCTGCGCGCGACGCCCCTCGGCGAGATCACCCGGAGCATCGTGAGCGGGCGTGTCCGCTACGGCGAGACGGTGCGCGATGCGCTGTTCCGCCACCTCGAGAACGACCTCGGCCCGATGGCCTTCCCCTTGCTGCCTCCGCAGCCGGTGCCGTTCACCGTGGCGGAGTACTTCCCGCTCCCGGGCATGAGCGCCTACCACGACGACCGGCAGCACGCCGTGTCGCTGGCTTTCGTCGTCCCGGTCAGCGGCACGTGCGAGCCGCGTCAGGACGCGCTCGAGGTGACCTGGATGCCACCGGCGGAAGCGGCATCCGATTCCCTCGCCGCCGAGATGGAAGGCGGCCGAGGCACGCTCATCCGCCTCGCGCTCGCGAGCGTCGGCGCGCTGCGCTGACTCTCGACCGCATCGGGACGATTCCGGATGCCGCGGCCGCGCTGCGTCGTAGGCTCTCAGCGTGACGACCGAATCCGCTCCCGCGCCCCTTTCGTTCCCCACCGATCCCGACGGCTGGCTGGCCTTCGCCGGCGACCGACCCGACCGCGCCGCGGCGTTCGTCCAGGGCGTCGACGAGCAGCTGAAGTCGGATGCCGCACGCCCGACGTTCGCGAGGCTCGAGCTGTGGAACGACGCCGATCTCGCCCTGCGGCAGGCGACCAGCGAGGCCTATCTCCTCAGTGAGGCCCATCCCGATGCCGCCGTGCGCACCCGCGCCGAGGAGCAGGTGCAGGCGCTCGAGTCGCTCTCGTCGGCCCGCCTGCTGGATCGCGACCTGTGGACGGTGTTCGCCGATGCCGATGTCTCCGGGCTGGACGCGGACGCGCGGCGCCTCCTCGTGCATCTGCTGCGCGATTTCCGCCGAGGTGGCGTCGACCTCGACGAGGAGACGCGGGAACGCGTCGGCGTGCTCACCGACCGCGACACGGAGCTCAGCCTCGCGTTCGCGCGCAACGTCCGCGAGGGCCGTCGCGAGATCCGCGTCGCCCCCGACGCGCTCGCCGGCCTCCCGCAGGACTTCATCGACGAGCACCCGCCGGGCGACGACGGGCTCGTCGTGCTCACCACCGAGTACACCGACCTGATGCCGGTGCGCGAGTACGCGTCCGACCGCGCGACGCGGGAGGCGATCGTCGCCGCGTTCAACGACCTCGCCTGGCCGGAGAACGAGCCCATCCTCGCGGAGCTCCTCGCAGTGCGCGAGGAGCGGGCGCGGCTCCTCGGCTATGCCGATTGGGCGGCCTACGAGACCGAGCCGCGGATGATCGGCGAGGGTCCTGCGATCCCGGCGTTCCTCGCCCGGCTGGACGAGGCATCCGCCGCCGCGGCCGCCGCCGAATACCCGCAGCTGCTGGAGCGGCTGCAGCAGGACGCACCGGATGCCGCGGCCGTGACGATCGCGGACTTCTGGTACGTGCTCGGCGCGATCAAGCGCGAGCAGTACGACGTGGACGCCCAGGAGGTGCGGGCGTACTTCTCCTTCGACCGCGTGCTGCCCGGCGTGCTCGAGACGACGGGGCGGCTGCTGGACGTCCGGTACGTGCCGGCGGATGTCGCGACCTGGCATGACGACGTGCAGTCGTACGACGTCCTGCGCGGCGACGACGTGCTCGGCCGCATCCATCTCGACCTGCATCCGCGTGAGGGCAAGTTCAACCACGCGGCATGCTTCGGGCTCGCTCCCGGAGTCACCGGGCGGGTCCTGCCGGAGGCCGTGCTGCTGTGCAACTTCGCGCGGGGACTGCTGACCCACGACGAGGTGGTCACGTTCTTCCACGAGTTCGGCCACCTCGTGCACGACATCCTCGGCGGCGCCCAGCACTGGGCGCGGTTCACCGGCGTGGCGACGGAGTGGGACTTCGTCGAGGCGCCGAGCCAGCTGCTGGAGGAGTGGGCGTGGGATCCCGCCGTGCTCGCGACCTTCACCGCGAACGCGGACGGCGACCCCATCCCTGCCGAGCTGGTCGAGCGGATGCGCACGGCCGACGCCTTCGGCCGAGCGCTCGAGGTGCGTCGGCAGCTGGGGCACGCACGGGTCTCATACCACCTCCATGTCGACCGTCCCGACGACCTTCAGGCCGAGACGGAGCGGATCTACGCCACGTCCTCACCCGTCCAGCCCCTGCGCGGGCTGCACCCCTACGCGGGGTTCGGGCACCTCACCGGCTACGGCTCCTGCTACTACACGTACCAGTGGAGCCTCGTGATCGCCCGCGACCTCCTGTCGGCGTTCGGCGGCGACCTGATGGATCCGGCCGTCGCGGCACGCTACCGCGAGCAGATCCTCGAGCCCGGCGGCAGCCGGGACGCGAGCGACCTGGTCGAGTCGTTCCTGGGCCGCCCGTACTCCTTCGACGCCTACCGGGAGTGGCTCACACCGGGCGCCTGATCGGCATGCGTCGCGTCAGGGGTTGGTGAGGCGCGCGAGCTCGGCGACGAACGCGTCCACGTCGCCCGGTGCCGTGTCGAAGCTGCACATCCAGCGCACCTCGTTCTTCGCGGCATCCCAGTCGTAGAAGCGGAAGGATTCGCGCAGCTGGTCGGCGATGCCGTCGGGCAGCGTCGCGAAGACGCCGTTCGACTGCGTGGGCTGCGTGAAGCCGACCCCCCGGATCAGCCCCTCCGCGATCCCCGCCTCGACGCCGGCGCGCAGCCGCGCGGCCATCGCATTGGAGTGCTGCGCGTTGCGCAGCCACAGGTCGCCCTCGAGCAGGGCGATCAGCTGAGCCGACACGAACCGCATCTTCGAGGACAGCTGCATGTTCAGCTTGCGGAGGTATTTGAGGCCGGTCGCCGCCTCGGGATTGAGCACGACGACGGCCTCGCCGACCATCGCGCCGTTCTTGGTGCCGCCGAAGCTCAGCACGTCGACGCCCGCATCGCGGGTGAACGCCCGCAGCGGAAGATCCAGGGCTGCCGCGGCATTGGCGATGCGCGCCCCGTCGAGGTGCAGGTGCATGCCGAGCGGGTGGATGTGGTCCGCGATCTCGCGGATCTCGTCCGGCGTGTAGAGCGTGCCGAGCTCGGTCGACTGGGTGATCGACACGGCGAGCGGCTGCGCGCGGTGCTCGTCGCCCCAGCCCCACGCCTCGCGGTCGATGAGCTCGGGGGTGAGCTTGCCGTCGTCCGTCGGGATGTTCAGGATCTTGATGCCCGCGACCCGCTCCGGCGCCCCGCCTTCGTCGACGTTGATGTGCGCGGTGGATGCCGCGACCACCGCGCCCCAGCGCGGCAGCATCGACTGGATCCCTGTGACGTTCGCCCCGGTGCCGTTGAACACCGGGAACGCCTCGACGCCCTCGCCGAAGTGCCGGACCATCACTTCCTGCAGGCGGGCGGTGTATGCGTCCTCGCCGTACGCGACCTGATGCCCGTCATTGGCCGCCGCGATCGCGGCGAGGATCTCGGGGTGGATGCCGGAGTAGTTGTCGGACGCGAAGCCGCGCACGCTCGGGTCGTGGATGGTGGTCACGGGGATCAAGCCTACGGCCGCGGCATCCGCTCCCTCCATCCATCGACAGTGTCCCCCGCCGGCGCTACCTTCGAGGCGGGATGACGGAGGAGACGACATGACGAGCGAGACGTTCGATGTCCAGGTCCAGCGCGAATTCGATGCGCCGATCGAGCGGGTGTGGGCTGCGTGGACCACCCCGGCGGATCTGCGCGCGTGGTGGGGACCGACCGGGTTCACCTGCCCGCATGCGGAGGCGGACGTCCGCCCGGGCGGGCGCATCTTCGTGACGATGCGCGCACCGGCCGAGTGGGGTGGCTTCGAGCAGCACAGCGCGTGGGACATCACCGAGATCGATCCGCCGAGCGTGCTGCGTTACGTGCACCGGTTCGCCGATGCGAGTGGCACGCCGATCACGCCCGCCGAGGCGGGTATCCCGATCGAGGGCGTTCCGGCCGAGGGTCACCACGAAGTGCTGCTGACCGACCTCGGCGACGGGCGCACCCGGCTCGAGATGACCGAGCACGGCTACACAACTGAAGCGGCCCGCGATCTGTCGCGCGGCGGGCTCGATCAGTGCCTCGACAAGATGGCGGAGCTGGTGTCGCCTCCCACCCGCTGAGGGCCGGCTATCGCGTGAGGTCGATCACCGTGTCGTTGAGGGACCCCGCATCCTCGGCGAACAGCCCGACGAACGCCTCGGCGAGGGTGTGCTCGAGCCCGTCCAGCTCCTTCACCCGGAAGATGACGGATGCCGCGCGCAGCGGTTCGCCGGCATCCCGAGCCGCCTTGGCGAAGCCCTGGGCGACCGCGCGCGTCCAGGCCTCGCTCGCGGCCTTGACCGCGGCGTAGTTCGCCCCGCCGGCGAGGGGCCGCGCGACGGCCGTCGATGAGACGATCGCCAGACGCCCGGCATGCGAATGCCGCAGGTCGGCGTCGAAGGCACGTGTGACGTTCCGGAGGGCGGTGAAGGACACCTCGAGGAACCGATAGTCGGCCTCGGTCTGCCCGGCGAGACCCCCGCCGCCGCGCCATCCGCCGACGAGGTGCAGAAGGCCGTCGACCCGGCCGACCTCGCCGAGGAGTCGTTCGGCGAGGGCGAACACCGCGGGTTCGTCGGTGAGGTCGCAGGCGACCGCGACGATCCCCGGCAGGTCCCGCTCGTGGGAGGCGAGTCTTGTCACGTCGCGCCCGACGATGACGACACGGTCGCCGCGGTCGAGCGCGGCGCGGGCGACGACGGCGCCGACGGCGCTCGTTCCGCCGGCGAGGAGGAGGGTGCGCGGGTGCGCGGCTGTCGTCATCCGCTCATCTTCCCATCGGGTTCCCAATGTCGCAGGGGGACGTTACCCTCGGGCCATGGCAGCTGACGCCGCCCCGCCAGATCCTGCAGATCAGACCGTGCTCGCCCCGCCGGGCGGCATGCGCATCTTCCTGCAGGTGCTGATCAACACCGGCGCCGCGAACATCACGACGAGCTTCCTCTGGTTCGCGCTCACGTTCTGGGCCTACCTCGAAACGAAGTCGGTGCTCGCGACCGGCATCATCGGCGGCGTCTACATGCTGCTGATCGCGCTGTTCGGGATGCTCTTCGGCACCCTCGTCGATCGACACCGCAAGCATCGCGTTATGGTGGCCTCCGCCGTCGTGACCCTGGTCGCGTTCCTCGCGGCCGGCGCGCTGTACCTCGCCTTTCCGGAGTCGACCCTCATCGATCTCGGCGGACCCTGGTTCTGGCTCTTCGCCGGCATCATCCTGCTCGGCGCCGTGGTCGAGAACCTCCGCAGCATCGCACTGTCGACCACGGTCACCCTGCTCGTGCCGGTGGAGCGCCACGCCAACGCCAACGGTCTGGTCGGCACCGTCCAGGGCATGGCCTTCATGGTGACGAGCATCTTCAGCGGTCTCGCCATCGGGCTCCTCGGCATGGGCTGGGCGCTCCTGATCGCGCTCGTGCTCACGGCCGCAGCGCTCGTGCATCTGCTGTTCATCCGGATCCCCGAGGGTGCGCCGCCTGCGGCGACCGAGAAGCGCCCGTTCATCGACCTGCGCGGCAGCGTGCGCGCTGTCGCCGCGGTGTCGGGGCTATTCGCCCTCATCCTCTTCTCGACACTGAACAACCTCATCGGGGGGGTCTACATGGCCCTGATGGACCCCTATGGTCTGACGCTCTTCCCGGTCGAGTGGTGGGGGGTCATCCTCGGCATCACCGCGACCGGGTTCATCATCGGCGGCGCGGTGATCGCCAAGTTCGGTCTCGGCCGCAATCCCATCCGCACGATGCTGCTGTTCGTCATCGTCATGGGCCTGCTCGGCAGCCTCTTCACGATCCGCGAGTTCTGGTGGCTGTACGCCCTGGGGATCTGGCTGTACATGTGCATCATCCCGGTGATCGAGGCATCCGAGCAGACCGTCGTCCAGAAGGTGGTCCCGTACGAGACGCAGGGGCGCGTTTTCGGCTTCGCCCAGGCCTTCGAGGCGTCGGCCGCGCCGATCACCGCGTTCCTGATCGCGCCGATCGCCCAGTTCTGGATCATCCCGTACATGGAGTCGGATGCCGGGCAGCAGACGTGGGGCTGGCTGCTCGGCGAGGGCGAAGCCCGGGGGATCGCCCTGGTGTTCTTCGTGGCGGGGCTGGTCATGGTGGTGCTCGCGCTCCTCGCGTTCACAACGCGCGCCTATCGCACCCTGTCCGCGGAATACGAGGGGAGCCCCCGGCCTGGTGAGGCCGGGAGCTCCCGTTCGCTTGATCAACCGGTCGAAGATCGGTCGGCGCCGACTACGCGATGACCAGGTACACCCTCAGGTGCGCCACCGCCTTGCCCCCGGCATCCCGCAGTTCCACGGTCGCCCACGCCGGCCCGGCGGCTGCGCCCTTGGCGGTCGTTCCGGTGACCGTGAACGAGCCGGAGCCGGCGGCCACGGGGCCCGAGACCGTGAACGTGGCAGCTCCGGTCGCAGCGACGACCACGGGCGTCAGCGTTCCACCCGTGAGGTTCTGGACGTTGACCGTGGTCGACGACGCCTTGCCCGCACCGCTCGGCACCTTGCCGAAGCTGACGCTCACCGGCGACAGCAGCGCCTTCGCGTCGACCGCGGCCTTGACATCGAGCAGGCCGGCGCCGATGAGGTTCGGGTCGTCCTGCTTGTTGTCATAGAACGGCGTCAGGGCGCCCTGATTGGCGGTGTTGGTGAGCGCCGAGCGCACCTGCCACGGTGCCCAGTCCTTGTGCTGGCTCATCACCACCGCGGCAGCGCCCGCGAGGTGCGGCGTTGCCATCGACGTGCCGTTGAAGAAGGCGAACTTGCCGCCCACCACCGAGGAGAGCACGTTGACGCCCGGAGCCACGAGGTCGGGCTTGATGCGGAAGTCGACGTCGGTCGGGCCCTCGCTCGAGAAGTCCGCGAGCTGGTTCTTCGCGCCGAGCGGATTGAAGTAGGCGGGCGCGTTGAGCGTCGCCGGCTCCCCGACGGCTCCCAGCACGACAGCGCGATCCGAGAGCGAGATCAGGATGCTCGGCAGAACCGGCTGGTCGGGCTCGCCGTTGCTGCCCATAGCGAGGAGGCCATCGACCCGGTTGATCACGATCACCGCGCTGTAGCCGGCCGCCTGCACATTGCGCACCTTGACGGTGAAGTCGCACGTTCCGCGAGAGATCACCGCGACACCGGTCCCCTTGGGGAGCGTCTCGCACGCCTGGCTGACGTTGGCGAGTTCGGGGACCGGACCTGTTCCCTCGACCACGTCGATGATGCCGAGGGGGCCGGGCGCGGGGGTGCCGAAGTCGCCCGCCACACCGGGGGCCTTGCCCTTGGAGGTGCTGACGGAGTAGGCGACCTGGTGGGGGACCGACGAAGCGCCGGCGGTGAGGGCATTCGCCGAGGAACCGGGTGATTCGACCGTCCCGAATCCGGGGCCGGAGTTGCCCGCCGCGACGGCGATGAGCATGCCGGCCTTGTCGAGGTTGTCGATGGCATTGGTCAGCAGGTCGTGCCGCCCCTGCGCGTCGCCGCCGAGGCTCATGTTCGCCACGTCCATGCCGTCCGCGTAGGCGGCGTCGAGGGCGTTCAGGATGTCTTCGCTGCGGGCATCCTCGATCGTTCCCGGGAAGATGTTGTAGTTGCCGAGAAGAGCGGCGGGGGCGACACCGGAGATGGTGTGGGGGATCGTGACACCGTCGACGATCGCGGTGGTCCCGATGTTGCATGCCACGGTGCCGGCGACGTGCGTCCCATGATCCTGGACTGCGGTCTCGTCGAAGCCGAGCTTGGCCGCCTTGTTGGCGAACACCTTCGCCACGATGACCTTGTTGTTCGTGTGGTTGTTCGCGCCGTCCTTGTCGCCCCAGCCGGAGAAGCACGGGTGCGACTCCTCGATGCCGGTGTCGATGATGGCGACCTTGATGCCCGCGCCGGCGCCGGCCGCGCCGCCGCCTCCCCAGGCCTGCACCGCGTTGATGAGGGCGAGGTCGGGGTCGTCGTCGGTGGGGTGGTAGAGCCCGCTGTACTGGGCGTCCGTGACCTGCGGTGCGGTCTTCAACAGGTCGAGAGAGGTGCCGTTGAGTGTGACCGACACCGCATTCAGCGAGACGTCGACCGACCCGGTGATCTTCGCCTTCGGTGCGTTGGTCTGCAGCCACTTCTTGAAGTCGTTGCGCTGGGCGGCGAGGACGGCGCGATACGACTTGGTCTTCGCGCTATCGAGGTCCGCGCGCTTGCCCTTGCGATCGACCGAGGTGGATGTCGCGACCGGGTCGCCCTTCAGCACGACCAGGGCGGTCGAAGCGTCGACCGCCGAGGATTCGGTCGAGTCGCTGTTCGACGGTGGTGCCGCCGACGCAGCCGAGATCGGAGCGAGAATCGTGACCAATGTGGTCGCGATTGCCAAGGCGACGGTGTGCCGCCGAGCGATGAATGCCATTCTGTGGACCCTTCTGGGGTGGGACATGACGGACCCACGACTCACAGCAGGGGGAGGGCGGGTTCGTGAAGTCTTCCGGGTGCGCTCGGGAGAATGCAAGATCTTGCTTGTCGCGCACCGGCGTGATAACACCGCACCGCGGGTGCCGGATCCGTCGACCAGGCGCYCGCGGCGCGGCGTTGTCAGTCCGCGGCGTCAGGCGTCAGACGTCCGTGGCCCGGATCCCGGACGTCGATTCGATCACGGGGCGCATCTTCTTCTCGAGGGCTTCGAAGAACATCGAGAGCGGGAACTCATCGTCCAGCACGGCGTCGGTGTAGCCCTTCGGAAGTCCCGACAGCACCTCGTCCGGCAGTCCCCGCGCCCACGCCGACGCCGGATGGGGCGTCAGCGTCGAGCGCACCAGCTCGTACGCGGCGAGCCAGTGCGCCACCTTCGGCCGGTCGATCGAGCGCCAGTACAGCAGGTCGATCGCGTCGCCGAGGGCGACCACCGCCGCCGGGACGCCGTCCCAGTCGAAGGCGAGCGACGTGTCGGTCCAGTGCAGCACCCCGCGCTGGTGCAGCCACGCGAACAGCAGCTGACCGCCGAGCCCGTCGTAGTTGCGCACGCGTGTGCCCGTGATCGCGAACCGGAAGATCCGGTCGAAGATCACGGCGTACTGCACGAGCACCGCCTGCTCGAGGGTCTCGGCCTCGACCTCGTCCAGCGGTTCGACAGGCTCACCGGCCGAATGCGCCGCAGCCCGAGCCCGCAGCTTCGCCGTGATCGCGACGCACTCGCGGAACGCCGTGAGGTCGCACCGCAGCTCCTCCAGCGAATACAGGAAGTACGGCATCCGCTGCTTGATCATGAACGGGTCGAACGGCAGATCGCCGCGCATGTGCGTGCGGTCGTGGATGATGTCCCACATCACGAACGTCCGCTCGGCGAGCGCCTGGTCGTCGAGCATCCGGGCCGCCTCGGCGGGCATGTCGAGCTTGGTGATCTCGGCTGCCGCGCGCACGACTCGCCGGTAGCGCGCTGCCTCGCGGTCCTGGAAGATCGCCCCCCACGTGAACGTCGGGATCTCCCGCATCGCCACGGTCTCGGGGAACAGCACCGCGG
>NZ_JBFUFC010000026.1:0-29959 GCF_056403635.1 Microbacterium sp. P2_F9
GTGCGATGCAGCCACAGCTCGACCGGGATGGTGGCGTACGGGATCACCGTGCTGACAAGCGCGACGAGGGTCGGTCGCACGGTCCAGCGGTTGTTCTTCGCCACGAGGATCGCGGTGGCGCCATACGACAGGAACACCAGTCCGTGGATCGCACCGCCGATCGTCGTGGCGATCGCGAGTCCTGTGGTGGCGCGCAGGATCAGGCCGATGATGAGCAGGGTCCACGAGATCGCCTCGGCGACCGCGAGCACTCGAAAGAGATTCAGGGGGGTTCGGAACACCCCTTCAGTATAACTGAAGCCCTTCAGTCTTCCTGAAGGTTCGCCCCGAACGGCTCGTCGTGCGGTTCGCCTTCCAGCGCGCGGGTGAGCGTCGGGGCTCCGCCGGCGAAGGCGGCATCCAGCCGCGCGAGGCGCCGCTCGGCCTCGGCGAGCGCGGATTCGCCCTTCGCGGTAGGTCGCAGATCGGATGCCGCGCCGGCCTGTGCCGTGGCATCCGACACGAGGCCCTCCTCCTGGAGCGCCCGCACCGCGGTGTGCGCGGTCTGCACCGTGATCTGCGAGCGGCGGGCGAGTTCGGAGAACGAGATGCCCGGCGTGACGTGGATGTGCGCGAGCAGCCCGTACTTGCGAGTCGTCAGGCCGAGGTCCTTCAGTGCCCCCGTCAGCTGTGCGTCCCACACGCTCGACAGAGTCAGCAGTGCGATGACCGGACTGAAAGGCGGGCGCTCAGACATGGATCCCCATCGTAGCGAGCGCGTGCACGCTCAGGCGGGAGCGCGCTCGTACCGGTCCGGGGCGATCGTCAGCTCGGCTTCGCCGCCGGTGAGGGCGCGCAGGTCGAGCACGTACCGGCCCAACTCGGCATCTGGCACGCTCGCGATGACCCGGGCGCGGCCTTCGTCGGCGGTCTCGCTCGCGATGACCCGCCCACGTCGACCGGAAAGATCGGTGAGCACGGGACCCTGGTGATCGGCCGGAACCGTGACGGTGACGATGGACACCGGTTCGAGTCGCACGGTGCCGGCCTCGGCGAGCGCGGCCTTCACCCCGAGCGACGCCGCGGTGCGGAACGCCATCTCGGACGAGTCCACCGAATGCGCCTTGCCGTCGAGGAGTTCGACCCGGACGTCGACGACCGGATGCCCGAGCGGACCACCGGAGGCGAACGCCTCGCGGGCGCCCCGCTCGACGGCGGGAATGTAGGAGCGCGGCACGGAGCCGCCCACGACGGAATCGATGAATTCGAAGCCACCCCCAGGCGCAAGCGGCGACACCCGCACGTGCACGACGGCGAACTGGCCGTGCCCGCCCGACTGCTTCTTGAGCTTGCCCTCCGCCTCGGCCGTGCCGGAGATCGTCTCGCGGTACGCGATCGGAGCGCTGTCCGTCGTGACGTGCACGCCGAGGACGCGGGCCAGCCGCTCGACGCCGACGGCGATGTGCGTCTCCCCGAGGCCCCGCAGCAGCGTGTCGCTTCCGGCCCGATCGACTACGAGGGTCGGATCCTCGGCGACGAGGCGCGCCAGCGCCGTCGTGAGCTTGGCATCATCGGACTGCGACACCGGCTCGAGGCTCACCGCGAAGACCGGCGCGCGCACGGGGAGCGGGATCGGGCGCGCCCCGCCGCTGGTCCTCGTCCACAGCAGCGACCCGGCCGGACTCCCGGTGAGCTTGGCGACCGCGCCGATCTCTCCGGCGCGCAGCGAATCCGCCTGCAGGTGCTCGGCCCCGCGGAGGCGGAAGATGCCGGCGATGCGCTCTTCGACGCCGGTGGTGGCATTGTGCAGCCGATCCCCCGGCCGCATCACCCCCGACAGCACCTTGAGCATCGCGACCTGACCGACGAACGGATCGGCGACCGTGCGGAACACGTGCACGAGCGCCTCCCCCGCCGGATCGGGCGCGACGCGATGCTCGCTGCCGCCGTTTCCGTCGGCATCGACGCCGAGGAGGATCCGCCCGTCATGCGTGCCGCCGGACGGGGCGAGGTCGCAGATCAGGTCGATGATGTGGTCGATCCCCGTCCCGGTGACGGCGGAGCAGAGGATGACGGGCACCACCTCGCCCGCGGCGACCGCCTTCGCCAGCGTGCGCTCCAGGTCGGGTGACGAGGGCTCGTTCCCGTCAAGGTAGGCCTCGAGCTGCTCGTCGTCGCGGGAGACGATCTCCTCGGTGACCTCCTGGTGCAGGCGATGCTCCTCCACCGCGATGCCCTCGGGGAGCGCGTCACCATGGTGGTGGCCGGACTCGTCGTAGACGAGCGCCTCCTCGGAGAGGAGGTCGGCGATCCCGTGGAAGTCCGCCTCCTCGCCGAGGGGCAGCTCGAGCGGCCAGAGCGTCTCGCCGAAGGCGGTGCGCAGCTGCGTGAGCGAGCGCCGGAAGTCGGCGCGCGCGCGATCCTCCTGGGTTACGACGATGATGCGCGGCACACCCGCGGCCGCCGAGACCGCCCAGGCGGCGCGGGTGCCGCCGGTGACGCCGTCGACAGCACTCACCACCACCACCGCGACATCCGCGATGGAGAGCGCACCGTCCACGGCGCCGATGAAGTCCGGATGCCCTGGCGTGTCGATGAGCGTCACGTCCCGCTCGGTGCCGTCTTCGCGCCACGTGAACCACGCAGGCGCGAGCCCGAGGGTGGCGCCCCGCGCGATCTCCTCCGGCTCGTGATCCAGCGTTGTCGTCCCCTGCTCGACGCTCCCCATCCGCGGGATCGCGCCCGCTCGGTACAGCAGCGCCTCCGCGAGGGTCGTCTTGCCCGAGCCCATCGCGCCGATGAGCGCCACCGTCCGGTGGGTGGAGAGAGCGGATGTCGCTGCCAAGGGGTCCTCCCGCGTCATCGCGGACCAATTGCGACCATCGTCCCCCGGATCGCGGAAGCGCACCAGTGGCTCACGCCATGCGCAGCACCACGTTCCCGCGCTTGTGGCCGGTGTCCACGCGGCGATGCGCCAGGGCCACATCCGCGAGCGGATGGACGCTGTCGATGACGGGGACGAGCGTGCCGGATTCGGCGAGCTCCGTCATCCGTCGCAAGGCCTCACCAGCGGTGATCTTGGTGCCCTGGTAGGTGACGAGCGCGCCGCTGCGGCGTGAGTTTCGGCGGGTGCCGAGCATCCCCTTCAGATCGGCGATGACGAGCAGGAGCGCTCCACCGCGGCGCAGGATCGGCGCCACCCGTTCGAACGGCGCGTTGCCGACGCACTCGACGATCACGTCGTAGGTGAGGCCCTCCGCGGCGAAGTCGGTGGTCGCGTAGTCGATGACGCGCTGCGCGCCCAGCGAGCGCACGAGCTCGGCGTTGCCGGCACTCGTCACCGCCGTCACCCGAGCGCCGGCTGCCGCAGCCAGCTGGATCACGATGCTCCCGACCGCACTCGACCCGCCGTTGACCAGGACTTCGGTGCCTTCGCCCAGCTCCACGCGATCGAGGAACGACAGGGCGGTGAGAGCCCCAAACGGCAGCGCGGCCGACTGCTCGAATGTCAGGTTCGCGGGCTTGCGGAACACGTCCTTCGCCTTGAGTGCGACGAACTCCGCGTGACAGCCCATGTCGAACCCGCGGATCGCGAGGACCTCGTCGCCCACGGCGAACCCGCGCACCTGGCTTCCGACCGCGTCGATCACTCCGGCGGCGTCGGTGCCGAGGATCGGATGCCGCGGCCGGAACACCCCGATCATCACGAGCCCGAGCGCCCCGAGTCCGCGGGGCAGGTCGCGCGAGCGCATGCGATGGTCGGCGACGCTCACGCCTGCGGCTCGGACGCGCACGCGGACTTCGTCGGGGCGAGGCTCCGGGACCGCGACCGTCTCGATGCTCACGACCTCCGGGCCGCCGAACCGGCGGGCGACTGCCGCCCGCATCGTCTTGGCTGAGGCGCTGGACCCTGCCGCGTGCCGCGAAACAGTGGTCATGATCGCTCCCTTACGTCGTAAGTATTACACTGTAAGGTAGCGCGGCATCCGCCGCGCGTCCAGACCCCGGGCGAATATCGCGCGCTACGGTGAGGAAGGAGGTGGACGGATGCCGGGACGCAGGCTCGCCGAGCGCTCGCCGCTCACGCAGGACAGGGTGCTCGAGGCCGCGACCGCGATCGCCGACCGCGAGGGCATCGACGCCCTCACCATGCGCCGCCTGGCCGACGACCTCGGCGTCGAGGCGATGTCGATCTACTACCACCTGCCCAACAAGGACGCGATCCTCGACGGGCTCGTCGAGCGCACCTTCGCCGAGATCGAGACCGAAGTGGGCGGTTTCGGCGCGCAGGGGCCCGATGCGCTGTGGGCGCAGTCGCTGCGGGCGCGGATCCTCGGAGCCCGGCGCGTGATGCTGCGCCACCCCTGGGTGCCGCAGGTCATGGAGTCCCGCTCGACGCTGGGACCGACGATGGCCCGCTATGTCGACGGCAGCGTCGGGATCATGCATGCCGGCGGGGTGTCGTTCGACCTCATCCATCACGCGCTGCACGCCCTCGGCAGCCGTCTGTACGGCTTCACCCAGGAGCTCCGCATGGACAGCTCTTCCAGCGACGGCTCGTCCACGCCATCCGAGGACGAACTCGCGAGCATGATCGCACTCGCCCCGAACCTCGCCGCGATGCTGGCCGAGGTGGTGCACGATGACCCCGACTCGACCCTCGGCTGGTGCGACGACCAGACCGAGTTCGAGTTCGGTCTCGACATCCTGCTCGACGGCCTCGAGCGTCGCGCGCGCTGAGCGCACAGGTTCACCGCATGCCCGCGGGCTACCGTGGGGACGTGGAATCTCCCCTAGACGCGCTGCGGCGCTGGCCCGACGTCGAGTCCCCCGATCTGCCGGCAGCGGATGCCGCCGACCGGCTCATCCTCGATGAGTCCGCCGAGGCGCGCGCGCAGGTGAGCGGAGGGCGGCTCGTGGTCATCGGCGATGGCTACGGCGCGCTCGCACTCGGGTCCGCGGCCGACGCCTCCGAGCGAGAAGCCGGTGGGCTCGGCATCCGTGTCCACCAGGACACCGTGACCGGCGAACGAGCGCTGGCGGCGAACGCCGAGACGCTCGGGCTCTCCGGCACGTACCGCTCGCTCGCGTTCGACGCTGAACTCGTGCGGGATGCCGAGATCGTGCTCGTGCGCCTCCCCCGGTCCCTCGACGCGCTGCGGGACATCGCCGGTCTGATCGCCGCGCACGCGTCACCTGAGGTGCGGGTGTTCGCCGGTGGGCGGCTCAAGTACATGACGACGTCGATGAACGACGTGCTCCGCGAGCACTTCACCACGGTCGATGTCACGCATGCGCGGCAGAAGTCGCGGGTGCTCGTCGCCCGCGGCCCGCATGACGGCCGTGACCCGCAGCCGCGGAGTGAGGTGCACGACGGACTCGTCGTGTCGGCGTTCGGCGGAGCCTTCGCCGGTACGGGGATCGACATCGGCACGCGCTTCCTGCTCGAGAGCCTGCCCGACGACATCCCGCAGGCTGATCCCGCGGTCGACATGGCGTGCGGCACCGGAGTCGTCGCTGCCTGGCTGGCTCGCCGGCATCCGGAACTGCAGGTGTATGCGAGCGATCAGTCCTCGATCGCCGTCGCGTCGGCTCGCGCCACGGCCGCAGCGAACGGCGTTGAGGATCGCGTGACCATCGTCCGCGAGGACGCGCTCTCGGGCCTGCCGGACGCGAGCGCCTCGTTCATCACGCTCAATCCGCCGTTCCACGTCGGCGGCGCCATTCATGAGGGCCTCGCTCCACGCCTGTTCGGCGACGCGGCGCGGGTGCTCCGGCCGGGCGGCGAACTGTGGACGGTATGGAACTCCACCCTGTTCTACCGCCCGGCCCTCGAGCGCCTCGTCGGACCGACGCGTCAGGTCGCGCGCAACAAGAAGTTCACGGTCGCGGTGTCGGTCAAGGCGTAGCGGCGGATCACGGTTCCGGGGTCGGCAGCGGCTGAACAGCCGTCGACGGCCCGAACACGGTCCAGGTGCCGTCAGCGCACTCGTAGTAGTCGGTGGGGATGGCAGCGGTGTCGATGTACACGTCGCCATCCGTCACGCAGGTTTCATCGTCGGGTGCGCCGGCACCGAGCAGCACCTGAGTGCCCGCCGTCCCCGGCGCACCGGCTTCGCCAGCCTCTCCCGGGGTGCCCGCCGGTCCGGTCTCACCGGTCAGGTTCTCGGCGGCGTTGGTGCGGATGTTGCCCACCCACACCCAGTCGTCCTGGAACACGTACACATCGGCCGTCTTGCGGTCGATGTACACGTCGCCCTCGTAGCCCTTGCCGGATTCGGGCGCACCGGTTCCAGCACGCACAGCCGACCCGGCGGGCAGAATCTCGGCGATGATCTCCTCGTAGTCCGCGGAGACCTCCTCGCTGGCGCTGGCCGTCGGGGCGGGCGCGGCCTCTTCTTCGTCGCCATCCGCCGACCGCGCGAGCCACGAGCCGAGGAACGCCGCCACGAATGACAGCACCACCACCGCGACACCGATCCAGATGAGAGCCGTCCGACTCACGCCGGCCGGCGGGGGTGCGGCGGCTGTGCTGCCGGGAGTCGGTGTGGGGTTGGTCTGGCCAGCGCTCATCGGCGGGTCCTTCCGGCTGCGCCCGGCGAGTCGGGCGATTCGCCGAAAGCCTAGGGGCTGACTCGGCCCGGTGCCATCATCCCGCCGGGGTGATCTGCGCGGACAATGGGTAGTGAACCCGAAGGAGCACCAATGGCCACCCTCACCTCCGCCGACGGCAYCCGGATCGCGTACGACATCGTGGGCGACGGGCCGGCCGTCATCCTGATCGACGGCGCCATGTGCTTCCGCGGCGGTGGGCCGATGCGGCCGATCGCCGAAGCGCTGAGGGGCCGGCTGCGCGTGGTGCTCTACGACCGCCGGGGCCGTGGCGAGAGCGGCGACACCCTGCCATTCGCCGTTGAGCGCGAGATCGAGGACATCGCCGCGCTCATCGACGCCGCGGGAGGCCGGGCCGCGCTCTTCGGCATCTCGTCCGGGGGCGCGCTCGCGCTGCGGGCGGCTGCTGCGCTCGGCCCCACGGTCGTGTCGGCGCTCGCCGTGTATGAGGTGCCGTTCATGCCCCCAGGCGCCCTCGCAGGCGCGGCGGAGTACACCGCGGCGCTCGGCGCAGCGCTCGCCGCCGGCCTCCCCGATGAGGCGGTCGCTGCATTCCTGCGCCGAGTAGGCACACCGGATGCCGGGATCGCGGGTGTGCGCCAGTCACCTGGCTGGCCGGGGATGGTGGCCCTCGCGCCGACGCTCGCCTACGACGACGCCGCGATGGGCGACAGCACAGTGCCGTTCGATCTCGCGGCGGGGCTCAGCATCCCGACCCTCACCCTGGCCGGCGGAGCGAGCCCGGAGTTTCTCTCGTACGGCGTCAGTACCTTGGCCGAAGCCGTGCCGGGCGCACGGTTCGAGGTGGTCGAGGGGCAGGACCACGATGTGAGCGCGGCCGCGATCGCCCCGCTCCTCTTGGGGTTCCTCGACCCGCGGGCGGCCGCGGCCGGTTAGGCGTGCGTGCTCGTGCGGGTCGACCAGATCGCCCAGGCCACCAGCGCGGGCTGGAAGAAGAGGCGCACGAGTCGCTTGGTGTCGGTGTCGAGTCCGAAGCCGTCGCGGTGCTTGACGTACTGCTCGATGTTCCCGGGGAAGACCGCGACGAAGAGTGCCGCCACGATCGCACCGACCGCGCTGCGTGACTTCGGCAGTACGACGAGCGCGGCGCCGAGCATGACCTCGACCACACCCGAGGCGACGACGACCGCGTCTTTGTCCAGCACCTTGGTGGTGAGGTCGGGCACTTGAGCCTGGAACTCCCGTCGCCCCCAGAACAGATGGCTCGCGCCGGCGAACACCAGACTTAGGGCAAGAGCCCACCGCGCAACATGTCTCATGCGGCCCAGCCAACCACAGCCCAGTGCCCTTCGGCTCAGGTCGGGACGAACCGGAGCGTGGGCGGGGGCCTATCGACGTAGGTGCATGCGGCACCCGGGAAAGCGGCAGTGTTCGTCGCGCACGCGCGGGAGTCTGGCCCACTTCGAGACGACCGCGAACTCGGCATGGCGGCGGAGTGTCGGGGGTTCTCGTTATCGTCACCTCCGTGGCACTAAGCGATGCACTTGCCGGGCTGGATCCGGCTCAGCTCGAGGCAGTCGAGCACGGCGATGGGCCGCTTGTGGTCGCGGCAGGGGCCGGCACCGGCAAGACGCGCGTGCTCACCGCGCGAGTTGCGCGGCTGCTCGAGGCGGGGGTAGCACCTGAACGGATCCTGCTGCTGACATTCACTCGGCGGGCGGCATCCGCGATGCTCTCTCGCGCCGCGGCCATGTGCGGCGACGCTCAAGCTGCGCAGCGCATGGCCGGCGGCACGTTCCATGCCGTCGCGCACCGCGTCGTCGCCGAGCATGCGCAGCATCTGGGGCTGGCGGATGTGACGGTCATCGATCCCGACGACRTCATCGACCTGATCGACCTGCTCCGCGGGGAGCACGGGCTCGACGGCACCGAGGTGCGGCTGCCCACGACACGCACCATCGCCGACATCGCCTCCCGCGCGATCAACACCGCGACCCCGGCCCGCGCCGTCATCGAAGAGCAGTTTCCGTGGGCGCTCGAGCAGGCCGACGCGGTCGTCGGCCTGCTGCGGCATTACCGCGACCGCAAGCGCGAGCGCGGCCTGCTCGACCTCGATGATCTGCTCATCGCGTGGCGGGCGCTGGTCGCTGATCCCGATGTCGGAGCGCGGCTGCGGGCGCGCTGGGACTGGGTGCTCGTCGACGAGTACCAGGACGTCAACCAGCTTCAGGTGGACATCGTGCGCGGCCTCAGTCCCGACGGCCGCGGGCTCACGGTCGTCGGCGACGACGCACAGGCGATCTACGCGTTCCGAGGGGCGAGCGCCGGCCACCTGCTCGAGCTCATCGACGCGTACCCGGACGCCACGCTCGTGCGCCTCGAACGCAACTTCCGTTCCACACAGCCGATCCTCGACCTCGCGAACGAGGTGCGCCCGGGCGAACTGAGGCTGCGGCTCGTCGCCGACCGTCCGCAGCCGGGCGCCCGACCGACGCTGGTCACCTGCCGGAACGCCGACGACGAGGCCCGCACGATCGCGGACCGCATCCTCGCCGCGCACGTCGATGGCACGCCGCTGCGCTCGCAGGCCGTGCTGATGCGCACCGGATCCCACAGCGCGCAGCTCGAGGTCGAGCTCAAGGTGCGGGCGATCCCGTTCCACAAGTTCGGCGGGATCGGCTACCTGGAGACGTCGCATGTGCGGGACTTGCTGGCGAGCTTCCGAGTGGTGCTCAATCCCGCAGATGAGGTGTCCTGGTACCGCCTGCTCACCCGCCACCGCGCGATCGGCAAAGCGAGTGCACGCGGACTCGCCAGGATCCTCGCGGACGGGGGCGTCGATCGCACGGCCGACGCGGTCGCGGCGGCCCCGGCGAAGGCGCGCACCCGGCTCGCGTCGACCCTGTCGCTGCTGGGTGCCGTCGACTCCACGACCGCCGTGCCGGAGCTGGTCGAAGCATGCCGAGGCGCGGTGGATCCACTGCTGCGCGCGCACTATCCGGATTGGCACCGTCGGGTGACCGAAGTCGACGGCATCGCTCAGGCCGCCGCTCAACAGAGCGATCTCCGCACGTTCGTCAGTGAGCAGGCGATCGACCCGGTGAACGTCGCCGGCGACTGGGCGAAGCAGCCACATCTCGACGAGGACTGGCTGACCCTGTCCACGATCCACTCCGCGAAGGGGCTGGAGTGGGAGAGGGTGCACCTCATCCGCGCGAACGACGGTGCGATGCCCTCGGACATGGCACTCACCTCGCCCGCCGGCCTCGCCGAGGAGGAGCGACTCTTCTACGTCGCTCTCACCCGCGCGCGCGACGACCTCGACGTGTACGTGCCCTCCCAGCTGCCCACGCATCCCACCGCGTTCCTCGCCAAACACGTCGCCGCCAAGCCCAGCAGGTTCCTGACCGAGCCCGCTCGCGCTCTCATGGAGTCGGTCAGCACCGCCGCCGCAAACCCCGAGCCTGCGATCAAACGGACCGTCGCGGCGCCGCGCGTGCTCACGGACGCGTTCGACGAACTCTTCGCCTGAAGGCGAGGGCTCACCCCGGACACCTCGCGGATCGGGACGGCGGATGAGTCAGGATGAGAGGCGATGCGCACATCAATCAGCCGCCGCCTGCTCGCATCGAGCGCTCTCGCGGCCGCACTCTGGCTCCTGTTCGCTGTCGTCCGCTGGGCCTTGTGGCAGATGCAAGGGTCCGCTGCCCAACTCGCCCTTCTGGTGCCCGAGGTGGTGCCGTCGGGACTGATGTGGGGCGAAAGCGGTCTGTGGATCCTCACGCTCGTCATCAGCGGGACCGCAGTCGCGCTCGCGCATGCGTTGTTCACCGCGGCCGCGAGCCGGGGCAGCACAACGCTGGTCGCAGCCTGGTTCGCGACCGTCGCAGCGGGCGCGCTGGTCGGGCTTGCCCTGGACATCGCCGGCGCCTGGGGATCCCTCGCCACCTTCGGACCACGCGGGCTGCTGGTCGGCGAGTTCGGCGCCGCCGCAGCATCCGGCGCCGTGTGGGGGCTGGCGGTGGGGTGGATGCCAGGCCTGGTCGCCCGCACGCCGGCTCCCGTTGGGGCCGGCGCAGAGGATCCGGTGACCGGCACGCGGCGACCCGCCTGGCTCCTGCCGGCCGCAGCCGTCGCCGTGATCGCCGTGGTCACGAGCGGCGTGGCGGCCGACAACGCGCGCACTGCCGCTATCGAGGCGGATGCCGCCGCGCGACAGGAGGCTGAGGCGGCCGTCACCTTCGGCGCCCTGCCTGACCCCGACGCGCCAGGAGTGCCGGTGCCCGATAAGGCGGACGCCTCCCCCGACCTGGACCCGGAGTGGTGCACGCCCGAAAAGGCGATGCTGCTGAAGGGCGAGCCCGATGCGGCGACCGGGCACCGCGGCCTGCCGATCCGGCTGATGAACTTCTCGGACGAGCCGTGCGTGATCGAGGGGTACCCCGATGTGGCGTTCGGCGACCAGAATCAGCACCTGCTCGCGGTGACGGTCGAGCAGGGCGGGTCGTTCATGGCGCAGGACCCGGGTCCCCAGCGCATCGAGGTGCCCGCCGGCGGCTACGCGGTCTCTGTTCTCGGCTGGGATGCCGCGTCGCCGCACGGTGCACTCGTCACGAAGACCGTCTACGCCGCGCCGACCGCCGGTATGACCCGGGGCTCCTGGCCGATCGATCTCGACATCGTCGAAGGCTCGACCGTCGCCATCACCGCCTGGGCGATCGACGCGAATTCTGCACCCGCCGGGTGAACGCTGCCGGGCGGTCTCCGATGTCAAACCGGGGAACATCCTCATCACGGGGGACGGATCCGCTGGGGCCTGCCTCGCGCGCCTGGGATACTACGGCCGCAGCCAACCGTCCAGCCACCTGTTCGCGCGTCGGATCGGGCGGAGAGTGAGGGGACGACGCCGAGGAGGCCCCCATGTACTTTCATCTGCAGCAGCTGATCAACGAGATCGAGCAGGACGAGCCGGATCCCGCGGCCGCGAACGCGCTCCAGGAGGGCCTCGGCGGTCAGTTCGGCGAGATGCGCACGATGATGCAGTACCTGTTCCAGAGCATCAACTTCCGCGGTCCCGCGGCCAAGCCGTACCGGGACCTGATCCAGGGGATCGGCACCGAGGAGATCAGCCACGTCGAGCTGATCGGCACGACCATCTCGCGGCTCCTGGACGGCTCCCCTGCCTACCAGGGCAAGAAGGGCGCCCCGGTGGATGCCCCCGGCGCAGGCGGCGCGATCCCGCTCAGCATCGCCCTCGACCACGGCAACATCCACCACTACCTCGTCGGCGCGCAAGGCGCGCTGCCCGTGGACTCGGTGGGCAATCCGTGGAGCGGCAGCTACGTCTACAACTCCGGCAACCTGGTGCTTGATCTGCTGTACAACCTGATGCTCGAATCGACCGGGCGCCTGCAGAAGTGCCGGCTCTACGAGATGACCGAAAACAAGATGGCCCGCTCGACGATTTCGTACCTGATCGTGCGCGATCAGGCGCACGAGAACGCCTACGCGAAAGCGCTTGAGTCCCTCGGGGTGAATTGGAAGGGCACCCTGCCGATCCCCAAGACCAACGCCGAGCGCTTCCCGGAGGTCAAACGACTGCTGGACCTGGGATTGCAGAGCAAGCAGTTCTCGTTCGACCTGGGCGACCAGTCCGAAGCGGGCAGGATCTTCCGCGGGATGTCGCCCTCCAAGGACGGCACGAAGCTCGACGCCAGCGAACAAGCGCCCCAGGGCGTCCCCTCCGAAATCTCACCGCAACGGCCCGAGGAGTTCTCCCCGGGAGCGGACACCGATCTGATCGCCCTCATCGAGGCGACCGCCGCGATGGAGATGGCCGAGATCGACGCCACCTTCGGAAGGCTCAGCTGAGGTGACCGAAATGACCGAAATGGTCAACACGCGGCACACCGGACCACAACCCAGAGACACCAACGGCAGTCAGATGGATGCCGTCATCGCCTGACCCTCGGGGTCGGGTCCGGTATGGCCATCCCCCGGCCGCTCCACGTGAGGAGATGGCGTCGCAGGATCCGAAGCCATCGAAACGGCGGAAACTCTCTTGGCCAGTGCAGGATCACGGTGTGGAATCCCCTGCGCACCCTCAACAGATAGGACCGCGGGTCGGTCAGCGGCCGGAGCGCTATGGCCATACGCAGGCTCGAGTCGAAGACGATGCGGTGACCGCGACCCAGGTGAAATGCCAGATCGAGGTCATCGTGAACAAGCGGGTCGGCACGATGCACATCTCCGGTCACCGCCCGCCACGCGGAGCGACGCATCGCGAAGTTCGAGCCGAAGAGCGGCACATGCCCCAACGTCGCGGTGAGGACGATGAAGTAAGAGCCGAGATAGATGGCCGCCAATGGGCGACGCAGCACGAGCGGGCCGTCTGCGAAAACCGCCCCACCCGTGACAGCGGCCACGTCCGGCTGCCGCTCCAGCGCTGCGACCACGCTCTCCAACCAATGCGAGTCAGGAACACAATCAGCGTCCAGCCGGGCGACGATGTCACCGGTTGCGGCATCGTACCCGGCCGCGCTGGCAGCCGGAATACCGCCCCCCGGGTGCGGAATCAGGCGACAGCCGAAGTGCTGGGCGACGACGGGGCTCCCATCGCGAGAACCGTTGTCCACAACGACGATCTCGTCAGGAGCGAGGGTTTGGCCACGCAGGGCTTCCAGGCACACGCGCAAACCTGCGGCATCGTCCTTGACCGGGATGACGACGGAGACAGTCGGGACCATCCAGTCAGGATCGCCCGTCGGTGGAATGCCGGCACCCCCCTTGACCCCAACCCTCAGCGCGGATAGCCACTCGCGCGCCTACGTGGACGGCCAGCCCGACGCGCTCGACCTTGCGGAAGTACCGCAGCTCGGGGTGACGACAGTGTCACCGCTCGGCAGGTTGGTCCGGGCCGAACTCTCGGTAGTAGGCGAGCAGGCTTGCCTCGTCGACGCTGGACAGTTCACCGTCGTCTGCGATCCGAGGAGCGTTCTTCACAGCGTCCTTCGAGTAGGGCAGGTGCAGGTTCCCGCCCACCTCGTCTGCGTGCTCCACCGGGACGAAGGAGTGGGACGTGCCGAAAAGCCCACTCTTGACCGTCGCCCACGTCGGCGTGCCAGTCGCGGGATCGACGAAGATCTGACCCACGGTGCCGATCTTGTTGCCGTCGGCATCTGTCACGTCGACGCCGACCAGGCTGGCGCTGTTCTGGCTGCTGATCATTTCAACTCCGCTCCGCTCATTGATCCGCGACCGCACTAGCGGCCGAGGCCAACCCTGTCGACCTTGCGGTGGTAGCGCATGCCGGCCATGCCGCCGAGGATCGCACCGATGAGAGTGACCGCGGCAGCGCCGAGCGCGGTCAGGATGCCGGTGAGCGTCGCGGTCTCGGGTGTCACGGGGATGCGGGGGAAACTGTTGAGGTTGCCGAGGATGTCCCACTGACTGCCCGCGAATGCGGTGATGATGGCGACGACGATGGCGATCGCGACGGCCCAGATCCACACCGCCAGTCCCTGCTTGATCCCACTGAAACGCGCCATCCGCCCGGCGACATATCCGCCCGCGAAGTAGGCGATGAACAGGACCAGCCCCAGCACGATGGCGCTGATGATCCCGACCAGAGCGGGGTTGTCGGCCGCGGCGCCCGCGGCCCCGTCGACAGTGCCGTCGAGGCCAAATCCGAGGGCTGCGCCGATGGCGGCGACGAGTGCGGTGAGCATGACGGCGGTTCCGGTGGCGGTCAGCCAGCCGAAGAAGGCGGAACCGAACTTGAAACCGCCGAACTCGGCTTGTTCGCGGGCCAGGACATCCCGCTGCAGGGTGTGTTTGGGGTCCACCGGAACAGCGGCGCTGGTCGAGGTCGCGTCATAGAGGGGTGCCCCAGGCTGCCGCGGTTCGGAGATATCTGAGCTCATACCGAGAAGCTATGCGGCCGCCCCCTCGACTGCCGGGTGGGTTGTCACGACCACCTGATGCGCGTACCCTCAGTCCCCCATTGGCCCAGGCAACGTGCGAATGTCTACCGCAAGATCTCCGCCTGAGCGCGCAGATAGCCGGCGTACCCGGCGGGGGTTCGGCCGATGAAGCGTCCGGAGGTGAGCACCTCCGCCGTCGCGCTCGCGCGAAGGTTCGCACCGAGCAGCAGGCAGCGCCGCACAAGTTCGACGTCCTCGTGCTCCTCGACCGCCTCGAAACCGCCTGCGGCAGTGTAGGTGCTCGCGCGTATACCAAGGCTGGCACCATGGACATGCCCATTCGGAGTGCTGGAGGAATGCGTGCGCACCCAGTGTCGCTGGTGGCGTGGACTGAGGTCGGCGAAGTCGGGGCGGACTGTGCCGATGAAGACATCTGCGCCGGACGCTGCCAGCTCGCACTGTGCCACGATCCAGTTGGGAGGAACCGCGGAGTCCGCGTCGGTGTTCGCGATCCACACTCGCTGGGGCGGGATGTGACAAAGCTCCTGCATCGCCGCCTCGATGCCTCGTGCCCGCGCGTCGCCGACTCGCGCCGCCGAGATCGTCATGGTCGGGAACTGATGCGCCTCCGCGATCAGCCTCGACCCATCGGTGCAGCCGTCGAGCACGATCCGCACCACGCACCGGATGCCGCGGCGCGCGGCCGTCGCTGCGGCCACGCTGAGAGCGCTCAGGCACCGATCGAGCAGCTCCGCTTCGTTGTGCACCGGCACGGCCACGACCACCGTCGTCACGCCGGGAATCGTCACACCAGCCCCTCTCGTTGAGCGACCGAGCGGGCAGGGGTGCGACTGAACACCTCGAGAATGAAGTCCTTCTCCTCGTGGCGGACCGTGCTCTCCCAGGCGGCGCTTGCACGCAACGCGGCATGCACCTCCTCTCCTGTCTGCGGGTACTCCGCGACGGGGTGTCGCCAATGACAGGCCACGAGGCATCCGTCATCTGTCAGACAGCCCTCGATGAGGTGAATTGTGCGGGCCAGATCTGCGGTCGACAGGTAGTAGCCGACCTCCGAGAGCACGACGGTGTCGTACCTCCCACCAGGCCAGTCGTGCGGCACCTGACCTTGTACGAACGTCACGCGATCGTCGTCGACCCGCGCTCGGGCCGCATCAACGGCCGACTCGACCGGGTCGAGCGCGACGACCCGGGCGGCGCGGGCGGCGAGTTCTCGCGTGATGAGTCCCGTCGAGCAGCCGATCTCGAGCACATCGCCGATCTCCGCCTTCGGCAGCGACGCCATCAAGACGCTGCGCTTCCGCTGTTCGTACCACCGGGTCTCGAACCCCCAGGGATCCTCATGCCGTTCGTAGAACTCCTCGAACCACCCTGCGGTCATGGAGACCGCACTCCGCGCGGGCGGCTCGATGAGGAACAGCTCAACGCCGCGTTCGAAGTGCACGCGCATGTCGGCGTGCACCACCGCCTCATCGCCGGGGGCTGGGGAGAGCGGTGCGATCTGGGACGCGTGTCGGTCGATGGCCGCCTGCTTGGACGCGACCTCGTCCGCCGTGAGCGTCAGCATCTGCGCGGACCCCCACGGCACATCATCGGGTGCGCCCCAATGCCACAGCCAGATCGGGTATCCCACGTGACGGATGCCACGCGCGTCGCAAACTCGGGCGACCGCCTCCGCCGCGACCCGGTGATCGCGGTGGCCGTCGCCCGACCATGGGGCCACTACGAGCAGGTCGCCACCGCGACCCTCGTGACGGTCGAGAGCCTCTGCGATCGCCTCGACCAGGCGGTCGCTGTGCTCGCGCAGAGCACCATCGGGGATCCCCAGGAAGTGCAGGCGCGTGCCTTCGGCGAGGCTGGCGACGGCGCGCTCGACTTCCGACCGGCGCAGGGTGGCGATCTGCTCCCGAGTGTGGGTCGGTGACGCCGGATGCGACGCTTCGCCGTCGGTCGCTACGATCACCGTGACGCGGCCTCCGCGCCGGTGCACCCGGCGGATGAGTCCCGCAGCACCCAGCGTCTCATCGTCTGGGTGCGCAGCCACGACGATGAGCCCATCGACGGGCATGTGCAGTTCGGGGCCCTGCAGGGTTCGCGGATCGCCGCGCCACACCGCTTCAGGCGTTCCTGCATCCAGATGGCTGAACGTGGGCATCACGAGTCCGCAGCCACGAGCAGCCGGCCGATGCGCGCGGCATCGCGCAGGCCGTGGTGCTGCCGCAGATACAGATGCAGATCCGCCACCCGCCGGGCATGGTCCTCGTCCTTGACGAGGGGACCTGGGCCGAGCGCGGCATCCGCCTCGGCGAGCGTCAACGTGGCGGCGTCGACGACCACGGCCCGTACGCGCTCCGCCAGAATCCGCTCATCCAGCTGTGAAGGAACGCCCCGGTCGATCAGGTCCGCGGCCTCGGCGAGCGTGGCGCGCGCGGCCCACAGTGCGGCATCCACACGGCCCAGATGAACCAGGGCGAGCTGGTCTGCGCGCTGCGATCGCGCTGGCTCGAGGAGCGCACTCGCGACTCCCCGCGCCGCCCCCCACCAGCACGCGGCGACTGACATCCCGCCCCACGAGAAACCCGGGCGCGACAGGTACCACCCTGGCTCTCCGACCGGAACTGCCGCGACGTCTTCGAAGTCGACCGGACCGCTGACCACGTGCGGCAATCCGCGCGCGAACCACTCGTTCCCCCGKGGATGCACACCCGGCCCGCGCAAATCCACGGCGAACAGCTGCCGATGGGACTCGTCGATGAACGCCGTCACCAGAGCATGCGAGAGCTCACCGGCGAGCGAGCACCACGGCTTCGACCCCCGCAGCACCCACCCTGTCCCGGTGCTGATCGCCTCGAGCCGCGCGTCGCCTGACTCCGCCGCGAACACGCCCCATGAGGAATCACCGTCTGCGGCGACCCGCTCGAGTTCCCACGGATCCCGGTGACGAAACAGATCCGTCCCCGCCTGGTGCAGGATGCTGAGCGCGTCGAGATGCGGCTCGAGCATGCGCGCCGCCGACACATTCCGCATCGCCACCCCCGCCAGCAGTTCCCACAACCGCTTCGTCTGGCCATCGCCGACCAACGGAGCACGCCGCCCCACGACGACACACCAYTCGAGCGTGCCCGCGACATCCGTCCCCAGCATGGCTTCATGCTTCGCCAAGGCGAGAGCCGCGGTGAGCATGGAATCGTCGTCAGCGACAGGACTCAGCGCACCGGCGACCGTGGCCGCGCCCGGTGTGGATGTGCGGCTTTCGGCGCGAGCACGGGAATTCCCGGATGCGATCATCGGGCGTACCTCCCCCTCGACGGTAACCGCGCGGCTGCCCGCCGCCGGGGCCCTTGACAGATCCGTCCAGCTCCTGACGAGCGAATCGCCTGACGGTCTCATCTGGACCATGCCGTCCATTGATGTCCTCCGTTGTCTCAATGTGGAGGCACGAAAAGAGCCCCGAACCTGCAGTTCTCTGCAGATCCGGGGCTCAAGGTGGGCCCGTTGGGGCCGTCCGAGTTCTGGGACTCTAGAAGTCCCAGTCCTCGTCTTCCGTGGCGACGGCCTTGCCGATGACGTACGACGAACCCGAACCAGAGAAAAAGTCGTGATTCTCATCCGCGTTCGGCGAGAGCGCGGACAGGATCGACGGGTTCACATTCGTGACGGATGCCGGGAACATCGCCTCGTAGCCCAGGTTCATGAGGGCCTTGTTGGCGTTGTAGTGCAGGAACTTCTTGACATCCTCGGTGAGGCCGACGCTGTCGTAGAGGTCCTGCGTGTACTGCACCTCGTTGTCGTACAGCTCGTAGAGCAGCGAGAACGTGTAGTCCTTGATCTCGTCGCGCTTCTCCTGCGAGACCTTCTCGAGGCCCTTCTGGAACTTGTAGCCGATGTAGTACCCGTGCACGGCCTCGTCGCGGATGATGAGGCGGATGAGGTCAGCCGTGTTCGTGAGCTTCGCCCGCGACGACCAGTGCATCGGCAGGTAGAAGCCGGAGTAGAAGAGGAAGCTCTCGAGCAGGGTCGATGCGACCTTGCGCTTGAGCGGCTCGTCACCCCGGTAGTACTCCATGACGATGGATGCCTTCTTCTGAAGGTTCGGGTTCTCAACGGACCAGCGGAAGGCCTCGTCGATCTCCTTCGTCGAGCACAGCGTGGAGAAGATCGACGAGTACGACTTGGCGTGCACCGACTCCATGAAAGCGATGTTCGTGTACACCGCCTCTTCGTGCGGCGTGATCGCATCCGGGATGAGGGATACCGCGCCCACCGTGCCCTGGATCGTGTCGAGCAGCGTCAGACCGGTGAACACGCGCATCGTCAGCAGCTGCTCGTCGGGCGTCAGGGTGTTCCACGACTGGATGTCATTGGACAGCGGGATCTTCTCCGGCAGCCAGAAGTTGTTGACGAGGCGGTTCCACACGTCCACATCCTTCTCATCTTCAATGCGGTTCCAGTTGATCGCCTGCACGTGGCTGAGCAGCTTGAGCGGTTGAGGGGTCATGATCGGTTCTCTCCTGTGTCAGCGGACCGCTGATCGTCGATGCAGTGACGGCATGTCTCTTTAAACACGCCCTTGTTTGTGTGGTGACGGGTATGGGCGCTTCGAACACTCGAGGGCATCGCCCGACCCTTGCGAACCGCCGACATCTTGGCACGCGTCTCTTCACTAGCGGATTTGCCGAAGTTCGGGTTGTTCTCGCCCCGGCGCATCTCGGACAGCCGCTCTCGCGAGTCAGCACTCATTGTGCGACCGAATGAAGGATGGGCAGACCCGAACTTGCCGAAGTTCGGATTAGCCGCGCCTGTATTCATCCCCTTGCGGGCATCAGACCAGCGAGCCTTCTGCTCGTCCGTGTGAGATCGTCCCCACATCGGATTGTCGGGTCCGCGCAAGGGGTTGGGATGAGTTGTACCTCGCGTTCGGTCCCCGACCGCTCGACGCTGCGCCTCGGACCACACGTAGCCGCGTGGCCCAAGCCCCCCTTCCGTCAGATTGAGCAATTGATGACCCTGAGCGCGAAGCTCCGCGATCCATCGTTGCTCAGCCCGTCCGAGTTCCTCCAGATCGTCGCTCATCACCAGTTCGAGCGACTGGAAGAAGACGTCTTCGCGCGACTGCCGCTTACGCAGYCAGTCAGCGAAGGGAGTCTTCACACCACGTTCTGCATTCTTGAAGTGCTCGGACCGACGACGAAGGATTGTTTTCGTTGTCAAGCCGACGTATCTGAATTCAGTCGAAGACATCTCTCGGACGCCGTAGATCGACCCGACAAAGGGCGACCACGACCCGGAGTTGGCGCTGCTCGACGACATCGATTTCTCGGGACTCGACTAGAGCATGYAGCTGACGCAGGAATCAAGCTCGGTACCCTCGAGCGCCATCTGCCGCAGGCGGATGTAGTAGATGGTCTTGATGCCCTTGCGCCACGCGTAGATCTGCGCCTTGTTGATGTCGCGGGTGGTCGCGGTGTCCTTGAAGAACAGCGTGAGCGAGAGCCCCTGATCGACGTGCTGCGTGGCCTCGGCGTACGTGTCGATGACCTTCTCGAAGCCGATCTCGTAGGCGTCTTCGTAGTACTCCAGGTTCTCGTTCGTCATGAACGGCGCCGGGTAGTAGACGCGACCGAGCTTGCCTTCCTTGCGGATCTCGATCTTCGACGCGATCGGGTGAATCGACGACGTCGAGTTGTTGATGTACGAGATCGACCCCGTCGGCGGCACGGCCTGCAGGTTCTGGTTGTAGATGCCGTGCTGCTGGATGCTCGCCTTCAGCGCGGCCCAGTCCGCCTGCGTCGGGATCGGGATGCCGCCGAACAGGTCCTTGACCTTCTCGGTCTTCGGCTCCCAGGCCCGGTCGAGGTACTTGTCGAAGAACTCCCCCGAGGCGTACGTCGAGTCCGCGAACCCGTCGAACGCCTGCCCGCGCTCGATGGCGATGTTGTTCGACGCCCGCAGCGCGTGGAACAGCACCGTKTAGAAGTAGATGTTCGTGAAGTCCAGGCCCTCTTCCGAGCCGTAGTGCACGTGCTCGCGGGCGAGGTAGCCGTGCAGGTTCATCTGCCCGAGCCCGATGGCGTGCGAGCGGTCGTTGCCGTCCTCGATGGAGCGCACCGACGTGATGTGGCTCTGGTCGCTGACCGCCGTGAGCGCGCGGATCGCGGTCTCGACCGTGCGGCCGAGGTCGCCGCCGTCCATCGCCAGCGCGATGTTCATCGAGCCGAGGTTGCACGAGATGTCCTTGCCGATGCCGGCGTAGGAGAGGTCCTCGTTGTAGGTGGTCGGGGTGTTGACCTGGAGGATCTCCGAACACAGGTTGGACATGTTGATCCGCCCCTTGATCGGGTTGGCCTTGTTCACCGTGTCTTCGAACATGATGTACGGGTAGCCCGACTCGAACTGGATCTCGGCGAGGGTCTGGAAGAACTCCCGTGCGTTGATCTTCGTCTTCTTGATCCGCGCGTCGTCGACCATCTCGCGGTACTTGTCGGTGACCGAGATGTCGCCGAACGGCACGCCGTAGACGCGCTCGACGTCGTACGGCGAGAACAGGTACATGTCCTCGTCGTTGCGCGCGAGCTCGAAGGTGATGTCGGGGATCACGACGCCGAGCGAGAGCGTCTTGATGCGGATCTTCTCGTCCGCGTTCTCGCGCTTGGTGTCGAGGAAGCGCAGGATGTCGGGGTGGTGCGCCGAGAGGTACACCGCGCCCGCGCCCTGGCGTGCGCCGAGCTGGTTGGCGTAGCTGAAGCTGTCTTCGAGGAGCTTCATGACGGGGATGATGCCGCTGGACTGATTCTCGATCTGCTTGATCGGTGCGCCGGACTCGCGGATGTTCGACAGCAGCAGCGCCACGCCGCCGCCGCGCTTGGACAGCTGCAGCGAGGAGTTGATGCCGCGGGAGATCGACTCCATGTTGTCTTCGATGCGCAGCAGGAAGCACGAGACGAGTTCGCCGCGCTGCGCCTTGCCGGTGTTGAGGAAGGTCGGGGTCGCCGGCTGGAAGCGGCCGGCGATGATCTCGTCGACGAGCTCGATCGCGAGGCTCTGGTCGCCGTCGGCGAGACCGAGCGCGGTCATCACGACCCGGTCTTCGAACCGCTCGAGGTAGCGCTTGCCGTCGAAGGTCTTCAGCGTGTAGCTCGTGTAGTACTTGAACGCTCCGAGGAACGTGTCGAAGCGGAACTTCTTGCCGTACGCGCGGTCGTTGAGCTGCTGGATGAACTCGTGCGGGTACTTCGCGAGGACGGCGGGCTCGTAGTACTCCTTCTCGACGAGGTAGTCGAGACGCTCCTTGAGCGAGTGGAAGAACACCGTGTTCTGGTTGACGTGCTGGAGGAAGTACTCCTGCGCGGCGCGCTTGTCGGCCTCGAACTGGATCTTGCCGTCCGGGCCGTACAGGTTGAGCATCGCATTGAGGGAGTGGTAGTCCATCCCCTCGAACCGCGACTCGGTCTTGAAGCTCGTGTCCTTCAGTGCTGATTCCACCATCGTTCCAATCCGTCGCTCACGCGATCGATGTCTTCCGGCGTGCCGAACAGTTCAAGCCGATACAAGTGCGGCACACGGCACTTGCGACTGATGATGTCGCCGGCGAGACAGAACGACTCGCCGAAATTTGTGTTGCCTGCGGAGATCACTCCCCGCAGCAGGCTCCGGTTTCCCTCGTCGTTGAGGAAGCGGACGACCTGCTTGGGAACCGCGCCGTGCTCTTCGCCCCTGCCCTGGCCCCCGCCGTAGGTGGGGGTCACCAGGACATACGGCTCATCGACGACCAGAGCCGGCCGCGATCCCCGTTCCGGGCTTTGGAGCGGAATCCGTCGCGCCGGCAGTCCCAGCTTCTCGATGAATCGGGCGGTGTTGCCCGAGACACTCGAGAAGTAGACCAGGAGCGGTGCCTGTGTTGCGAGTGCGGTCACATTTCACCCCCCGGTTCCTGAGCCCGTCGAAGGGCGAAACCTAGGCCAGACGGGCTGCGAGCTCGTCGATCTTGTCGGGACGGAAGCCGGACCAGTGGTCGCCGTCCGTGATGACGACTGGCGCCTGAAGGTAGCCGAGCGCCTTCACCTGCTCGAGCGCGGCAGGATCTGCCGAGAGGTCGAGAACCTCGTATTCGATGCCCTTCGAGTCCAGTGCACGATACGTCGCCGTGCACTGCACGCACGAAGGCTTTGTGTAGACCGTGATCGCCATAAAGATCCGTTCTCCCTCACGTCCGGTGTTGTTCCGGCGGTTCCCCCCACCGGGAGTCCAATACTACATATGGGTACCGACATTGGGTAGCACCACAAGGGCTAGTAGTTACATCCGTGTAGTTTTCCACCGCTCTCCTCAGATACAACACAGGTTGTCCACCGTTTCATCCACAGGGAGAGCTCGGATTCGAAGTCTGGAAAACCCCTGAAACACGGCGGAATCGGATGCCGCGGCCACATCCAT
This sequence comes from Microbacterium sp. P2_F9, assembly GCF_056403635.1. Classification (NCBI taxonomy): domain Bacteria; kingdom Bacillati; phylum Actinomycetota; class Actinomycetes; order Micrococcales; family Microbacteriaceae; genus Microbacterium; species Microbacterium sp. P2_F9. The sequence continues at coordinate 22,926 of NZ_JBFUFC010000026.1, forward strand.
CCACAGGCCGACGGTATTGCGGGCCTCCGACATCCGATCTGCCTGTGGAGAGATGTACGGGCGTGTCGCGGGCATCGACGGCGTGTCGCTCCCCGGTGCGCGGGCGATAGCGTGGACGGGTGGCAGGTGGCAACGCGGGGTACCGGGATCTGCTGAAGACGCCGGGCGTCGGGCGCATCATCGCGGCCCAGCTGACGGCGCGGTTCCCCGCCGGCATGACGAGTCTCGCCCTCCTGCTGCACATCGAGCAGGTCACCGGGTCGTACGGAGCCGCCGGGCTGGTGCTGGCCGCGACATCCGTCGGCCAGGCCATCGCCGGCCCCGTCACGAGCCGCTGGATGGGCCGTTGGGGCATGCGGCCCGTGCTCACGACCACGATGCTTATCTGCGCGGCGACCCTCACGCTCATCGCGTTGGTCCAACTTCCGCTGCCGGGCTACATGGCGCTCGGCGTGGTCGCGGGGCTGTCCACTCCTCCCGTCCAGTCGGCTGTCCGCACGATCTACCCGAAGATGGTCAACTCGCGGCAGCTGACGCCGCTGTTCTCGCTCGATGCCAGCCTGCAGGAGATCATCTGGATCATCGCGCCGGTGCTCACCACCTTTGTCGCGACGCAGATCGGCACGGTCCAGGCGCTCCTGCTGATCGTCGTCATCCTCATCGGCGGGGGGCTGTGGTTCATCCTCTCCCCCGAGGTCGGGCGCGTGCGCATCCCCCGCAGCCGGCGCAGCATCGGCAAAGTCCTCACCAAGCCCGCTGTGCTGCTCGCGACGGTCATCGGGTTCCTCCTCATCGGCGCGTGCGCCGCGGTGGAGGCGGGCGTCGTCGCGACGTTCGGCCATGAGGGCATCGAGGCCGGGGTCGTGCTGGCCCTGTTCTCGGTGGGAAGCCTCGCCGGCGGCCTCACCCTCGGCCACATCCCGATCGGTCCATGGGCGATGGCCCGGCGCCTCGCGATCGTCGCAGGGGGCCTCGCCCTGACGATGATCTCGCTGAATGCATGGTGGCTGGGCGGCACACTCATCATCGCGGGCATCGGCATCGCCCCGGCCCTCGCGGTGCTGTTCGCGATGACGTCGGCGAGCGTCAAGTTCAGCGACACGGCCGAAGCCTTCGGGTGGGTCGGCACCGGGCAGCTCATCGGGGCAGCGGCCGGCTCGGCGATCGCCGGCTTCCTGATCGACGGCGTCGGCCCCCAGGGTGCGTACGCGGCGGCCACTGGCTTCGCCGTGGTCGGCGTCCTCGTCGCGGTGGTCTTCGTGCGCAGCTTCCCCGACCTGCGCGGGCGCGATCCGAGCCCGATCCCCGACACCGAACCCGTCGGCACCATCATCACCTGACACGATCGCCACAGTTCGCCCATAGCGCTCGCATAGCCGGCACGGCTTGCATGTCGTCATGACGAACGAAGAACGCTGGGTCGATGAGCACGGCGATGTCATCGACGAGGACCACCGCGGCCTCGTCTACGACGTCCAGACGATGATCAACCGCCGCCGGGCACTCGGAATCTTCGGCGGTGTGGCGCTGACGTCGCTGCTGGCCGCTTGTGGCGTCAAGACGGAGGATGCCGCGGCCACCCCCGCCGCGAGCACCTCGCCCACCACCCCGAGTTCGGCCTCGCCGAGCCCGTCGCCCACGGCGGCTGCGGCATCCGGTCCCCTCACCGAGGTGCCCGACGAGACCGGCGGGCCCTATCCAGGCGACGGGTCGAACGGCGTCGACGTGCTCGACGACTCCGGGATCGTGCGCAGCGACATCCGCTCGAGCTTCGGATCGTCGACGACCGTCGCAGAAGGAGTTCCGCTCACTGTCGCGCTCACCGTGCGAGACGCCGCTACCGGCGCGGCGCTCGCGGGCCGCGGCGTCTACATCTGGCACTGCGACCGGGACGGCGACTACTCGCTCTACAGCCGCGGGGTCGAGAACGAGAACTACCTGCGCGGCGTGCAGGCGACCGACGCGAACGGCACAGTCACCTTCACGACGATCTATCCCGCCTGCTATTCGGGGCGCTGGCCGCACATCCACTTCGAGGTGTATGCGGATGTCGCCACCGCCGTCGCATCGGGGCCCATCGTCAAGACGAGCCAGATCGCCCTGCCCGCCGAGACCAACAGCGCGGTGTACGCGACGGCGGGTTACGAGCAGAGCGTGCGCAACGTCGCCCAGATCTCGCTGCAGAGCGACAACGTCTTCGGCGACGACGGCGGGATCCACCAGATCGCAACGATGAGCGGGTCGGTCGGCGCGGGATACGCGGCAGCGCTCACCGTCGGGGTCTGAGCCCGATCAGGCGATGCGCCGCAGCAGCTCCAGCACGGCGAGCGCGTACGCGTCCTCGGGCTGGGGGTGCTCGAAGGTCAGCGACTCACCGCGAACCTCGATCTCGACCTCGTGGGTGTCGGCGCTGCGTCGGAGCGCCCGGAAGGTGCCGCGCAGCAGTTCGCGCAGCTGGTCTTCCCGAGGAAGCCAGAGCGCGTCCTCGAGCGCGACCGAGTCCAGAGCCCACTCGGTCGTGCCGTTGAAGGCGAGGATCTTCCCGGTCGGGTACTCGCGCGGCTCGATGGTCATCTCGCTCACGGTGAAGACGTCCGCCTCGAATTCGGGCTCGTCCAGCTGGAACCGGTCGCCCGACCGCGGGTGCCACACGAGTCCGGCGTCCCGCAGGGAGACGGCCAAGTCCGATGAGATCATGACGACCATCTTCCTGCCGCCGAGACCACCGCGGGGTCGCAATAGGCTGAATCCATGCCTGCACCCGTGACCCTCCCGCGCCTGGCGTGGGGCGATCCTTCCTCACAGCGCCGTGCCCTGCTCGTCCACGGGCTGGGCTCCAATGGCGCACTGATGTGGCGGTACGGCGTCGCGCTGGCCGACGACGGCTGGTACGCCGCGGCCGTCGATCTGCGCGGGCACGGCACCGCGCCGCGCGCGCTCGACTACACGATCGCCGCGTACGCCGCCGACCTCGCCGCGACGGCCCCCGCGGACGCCGAGCCGTGGGACCTCGTGATCGGGCACTCGCTCGGCGGAGCGGCCTCGACGGCCGCTGCGGCGACGCACCCGGCCTGGACCCGGCGGCTGATCCTCATCGACCCGGGCATCCACCTGAACGCCCACGACCGGCAGGTCGTGCGCGAGAGCCAGGAGGCGTCGTTCGCCGATCCGTCCCAGGCGGCGGTGCGCCGCGATCATCCGGCGTGGCACGAGCACGACATCGAGTTGAAGGCGCTCTCCGCACAGCAGGCGAGCCGATGGGCCGTGGAGCAGACCAGCGCCCAGAACGAGCCATGGGACGTGCGGGCGGATGCCGCAGCCCTGCGCATGCCGACGCATGTCATCGGCGCCGATCCCGCGGTCTTCTCGATCTTCACCGGGCGTCTCGCCCATGAGGTGATCGCCGCCAACCCGCTGATCACCATGTCGGTGGTGCCCGGCGCCGGTCACTCCCCGCACCGAGACAAGCCCGAGGCGACGATGGCTTTGCTGAGGGCGGCGCTCGCCGGCTGAGCCGGGGCATCCGTCGTCATGCTCAGCTACTGAATGACGTGCTCCACCCCCTGGCCGACGTCGATGACGACACCGACGTAACTCGGGATCGCGGTCGAGAGGGCCTGCTGCAGATCGTCGGTCGCCGGCACCTCCCCGTCATCGGTCGTGATGTCGACTGTCGCGGTCAGCCCGCTCCACTGCACCTCGTAGACGCGGGCGCCCGCCTCCTCCTTCGGCCAGTCGACCGCGACCTGCTGGATGGTCACCGACCACCGCGCGATGGCGATCGAGATGATCGAGTTGGCGGCCAGCGGGATCGCGATGATCAGCGCGAGCACCGTGACGACGATGTAGGCACGGCGCCGGTTGGCCACAGGTGAGGATCCGGGGTCGCGGGCATAGCCGCCCATCGTGAAGACGATGCTCCCCGCGATCACGAGGGCGACGACGTTGGAGAGGAAGAGCACCAGCGCGCCGAGGGCATCGCTCCACAGCCCCTGGCCTACGCACACCCCGACCACCCCGAGGGGCGGAACGAGCGAGATCGAGATCGCGACCCCGGGGAGCACCGCGCTGAGATCCTTGCGGCACATGGCGAAGCCGCCTGCCAACCCGGTCGCCAGGGCCGCGATCAGGTCCATGAGACTCGGCGACGTGCGCCCCAGCACCTGCGAGTTGGTGGCAAGGCTCTCGGGCGTCGCCACGAAGACCGCGAACAGCAACCCCAGCACGACGACGATCACCAGTCCGGCGAGCACCCACGCGATCGAGCGCAGCACGAGCTGGAGGTGACCGGTGACGATGCCGAGGGCGATCCCCAGGATCGGCGTGCCGAGCGGCGCGATGATCATGGCGCCGATGACGGTGGCGGTCGAGTCGGCGAGCACGCCCGCGATGGCGATCGTCCCCGCGAGCGTCAGCATGATCAGGAAGCCGGTGCGCTTGCTGACCTTGTCGCCATAGCTCAGGTCGAGGGCGTCGTGGAGCGCCTCGACGGACTGCCGCTGCGAAGGAGGGATCAGGGTCTGGGTCAGACGGGACATATCGACTCCTCGACGACTGCGTGGGCCCATCGTGGCATGCCGCGGTCGAGAATGGAGAGGTGAGCGACTTCGATCCGGCCAGCATCCTCCCCGACGACCTGCTCGACCGCTTCCGCGAGCGCGCGGCCGTGCACGATCGCGAGAACACCTTCCCGCACGAGGACCTCGCCGAGCTCACGGCGGCCGGGTACCTCGCGATCCTCGCGCCGCAGGAGCTCGGCGGCGGCGGACTCGGGCTGGCCGAGGCATCCGTCCTCCAGCAGCGGCTCGCCGGCGCGGCACCGGCGACCGCCCTCGCAATCAACATGCATCTCGTGTGGACCGGAGTCGCGAAAGTGCTCGCCGACCGCGGCATCGACGCGCTCCGCTTCGTACACGAGGGCGCCGTCGCCGGCGAGGTGTTCGCCTTCGGCATCAGCGAGGCCGGCAACGATCTGGTGCTCTTCGGAAGCGATACGGATGCCGCGCCCGCCGCGGACGGGTCCTACACGTTCACCGGCACCAAGATCTTCACCTCGCTCGCCCCGGTGTGGACCCAGCTCGGCCTGCACGGCCTGGACACCACATCGCCCGACGCGCCGAAGCTCGTCTACGCGTTCGTTCCGCGCTCGGAGGAAGACGCCGGGAGGGTCGTGACCCGCGACGACTGGGACACCCTCGGGATGCGGGCGACGCAGTCGCGCACCACCGAGCTGCGCGGCGCCGTCGCGTCCGCAGGCCGCGTCGTGCGGCGGATCGACCCCGGACCCAACCCCGACCCGATCGTGTTCGGCATCTTCAGCGTGTTCGAGCTGCTGCTCGCCTCGGTCTACACCGGGATCGCGCGCCGCGCGCTCGACCTCGCGGTCGAGACCGCGGGCAGGCGCCGGTCGAAGAAGACGGGCCTGGCGTACAGCCAGGACCCCGACATCCGCTGGCGCATCGCCGACATGGCGCTCGCCTACGACGCCCTCCCCCCGCAGCTGTCGTCGCTGTGCCGCGACGTCGACGAGCGCGGCGATCACGGCGCGAAGTGGTTCGCGCTGCTCGCCGGAGTGAAGCACCGCGCGGTCACGACGGCGAAGGCGATCGTCGATGACGCGGTGCTCGTCGCCGGCGGGTCGTCGTACTTCGCGGGCTCGGAGCTCAGCCGCCTTTACCGCGATGTGCTCGCCGGACTGTTCCATCCGTCCGACCCGGAATCGGCGCACTCGACGGTCGCCTCCGCGTGGCTCGGGCCGCTCGAGAACTGAATGCGTCGACACCCTTCCTGCGGAATGCAGTAAGTCGATAGAGTCTGGCCAACCGGGGAGCTCCGTGTCCGGGTTGTACTCGCCACCTCGCCCGCGCCACACCACCCCGAAACAGGCACCAATGAAGCTGCTCCACATTGTCGCGACCCCGCGATCCAATGGCTCCAACACCCTCCGGATCGCGAACTCCTTCCTGGAGGCCTCACGTGAGGCGGATCCGTCTCTGGAGGTCGACACCGTCGACCTGTTCAACGAGGACCTGCCGGCGGTCGCCGGCCAGAACATCGAGGCGAAGTACGGCCTGCTGATGGGGCAGCCCATCGACCGTCACCACGCGGAGTCGTGGGGCGGGATCGAGCGCGAGATCAACCGGTTCCTCTCGGCCGACGGATATGTGATCACCGCTCCGATGTGGAACTTCTCGGTGCCCTACGCCTTGAAGTACTACATCGACTGCATCGTGCAGCCCGGCTATCTGTTCCGGTTCAACGAGATCGGCTATCCGGTGCCGCTCATCGCAGGAAAGAAGATGGTCATCATCTCGAGCTCCGGAAGCGACTTCTCCGCGTCGAGCCCGGCCAAGGATGCCAACTTCCTGGAGCCCTACCTGCGCACGGTCTTCGGCTTCGTCGGGATCACCGACATCACCGTCGTCCACGCCCACGCACAGGACGTGCCCGGCGGGATCAGCGACCTCGAATTCGCCCGCGCCACCGCCGAGGCCCGGCAGCTCGCGGCGGACTTCGAATGGGACGCCGATCTGGAGGCTGACGCCATCTCCGCCTGACCCGGTGCGCGAACGCGTGCGAGGATGACGGGATGGCCCCCACCCCCACGGCGCTGCTGAGTCCGGCAGATCAGGAGCGCCGACGCGGCCTGCGGGTCATGAAGGGCGTCGCGTTGGGCGCGCTCGTCGGCATGGCCGTCGTGTTCGCGGTCGCGTTCGCCTTCGAGGAGCAGGTGCCCGCGCTCGCCTACGTCCGGGCCGCCGCCGAAGGCGGCATGGTCGGCGCGCTCGCCGACTGGTTCGCGGTGACAGCGCTGTTCCGGCGTCCGCTCGGCATCCCGATCCCGCACACCGCGATCATCCCCAACCGCAAGGACGAGATCGGCCGCACCCTCGGCGAGTTCGTCGAGACCAACTTCCTCTCCGGCGAGGTGGTGCGCACCAAACTCGAGACGACGCCGATCGCCGCGCGCACCGGCGCGTGGCTGCGGATGCCGGTGCACGCGGAGCGGGTCGGAGCCGAGGCATCCGTCATGG